>PKTV01000228.1 GCA_002868985.1 Desulfobacteraceae bacterium
CCGCCTTTTATTGTAAACAGAGACAGTATGACAGGCACCGGCCAGCTTCCTAAATTTGAGGAAGATCTTTTTAAGCTAGAAGGATGGGATTATTTCTTGGTGCCCACTGCCGAAGTTCCTGTGACCAATATCCATAAAGGCGAAGTTCTGGATGAAGAAGTACTGCCGATTCTCTATACAGCCTATACGCCGTGTTTTCGTTCAGAAGCGGGCTCTTATGGAAAAGATACAAGGGGCCTTATTAGACAGCACCAGTTCAACAAGGTTGAATTGGTCAAATTTGCCACGCCTGAAACTTCTTATGATGAGCTCGAAACCCTTTTAAATAATGCAGAAACCATTTTAAAGTATCTTGAAATTCCGTATCAGGTTATCAATCTGTGTACCGGAGACCTTGGTTTTTCCGCGGCAAAAACCTATGATATTGAAGTATGGATGCCCGCACAAGGCGTATACAGAGAGATTTCATCATGCAGTAATTTTGAGAGTTTTCAGGCCAGACGTGCCAATATAAGATTTAAAAGAAAAGGAAAAAAAGGAACTGAACTTGTTCATACACTTAACGGATCCGGTCTTGCAGTTGGACGAACCGTGGCCGCTTTGCTCGAAAATTATCAGCAAGCAGACGGGTCTGTGCTCATTCCCAAGGCCTTGAGACCATACATGGGGGGAATGGAGAAAATAGAGAAGTGAAACCCGAGGACTTTCCGCAAGAAATAAAGCCTTTCATACTTCCAAACCATGATGGCGAATTGATTTATCGATGTTTAGGATGCGGCAAACAGTATGGTATTGAAAAGTTGCTTTATACCTGTCCGGATTGCAAGCAAGTACTCCTGATTTATGATCTCAAATTTGAAAGTTTAAAAAAGATTCCAGGAAGCATATGGCGAAAGATCTTTGATTATCGTAAAATGCTCACAATCCCTGCACTCAAAGGGATATATCTTTATCACGAATTTATCGGGCCAATGATTCCTTTAGATACGGTCATTTGCCTGGGAGAAGGTCATACCCCTGTTGTTGAAGCCAACAACTTTTTGCAAAAGAAAGCCGGCGTTAGATTCTACTTTAAAAATGATGGCCAGAACCCCAGTGCGTCATTTAAGGATCGGGGTATGGCCAGTGCTTTGAGCTATATCAACTGTTTGGTTCGAAAAGGTTATGTTTCAGATGTTCTGGCCATATGTGCTTCTACTGGCGACACCTCTGCTTCCGCTGCTTTATATGCATCCTTTATTCAACCGGATGTTAAATCGGCAGTGATTCTTCCCCATAAGAAAGTAACACCTCAGCAACTGGCTCAGCCCTTGGGAAGCGGTGCTGCTGTGTTTGAGATCCCGGGTGTTTTTGACGATTGTATGAAGGTCGTTGAAGCCCTCTCTGAAAACTATAATGTCGCCTTACTCAATTCTAAAAACGCATGGCGGATACTTGGACAGGAGTCTTATTCATATGAGATTGCACAGGCGTTTGAATACGACATGGAAAATCGAGTGGTCGTTGTACCTATTGGTAACGCCGGCAATATTACCGCTGTGATGAACGGGTTCTTGAAGTTTTATGAGACCGGAATCATCGCTTCTTTACCGAAAATCTTGGGCGTTCAATCTGAACATGCCAACCCGGTATACCGATATTATCTTGAACCGGATGCAGCAAAACGGAAATTTGAGCCGGTCATCGTCAAACCCAGCGTTGCTCAAGCGGCAATGATCGGCAACCCTGTTTCGATGCCAAGGGTGATCCATCTGGTTGATGTGTATAACCGTATGTCGGGGAAGCAGAATGTTTTTTTTGTAGAGGTCACCGAACAATCTATCATGGACTGGGAGCTTTTGGCCAACAGAAACGGACATATTGCATGTACACACGGCGGCGAATCTCTTGCCGGATTGGTTGAGGCCCGAAGACAGCGAATTGTTGGGGAAAACGATATTGCTATCGTCGATTCAACAGCCCATGCCATCAAATTTTCGGGTTTTCAGGAAAAGTATTTTGAAAAAAGCCTTCCAGCAGAATTCAAAATATCTTCAAATCCGGAACTTGTCAATGCACCCGTTTATATCCAGCCAGAGCGTCTGGCAAAAGTCCCTGCCCCAGGCAAACCATTACAAGGCGATGATTTTGATCAGTTTGTGGAACAAACATCAAAAGAGATCGCAAAACGTTTGAGTCTCAAAAAGGTTCCTAAAGCATGAAAATCAAAGGAACACGTTCAATATTCATTTATTTTGTGATCATCACTATCGTGTGTATGATCACCTTTCCTTGTGCGTATGCTGCTTTTTTTTACAAAAGCTACGTTATTCGGTACGATAGGGGCCGGAACATATTATGTGATCCATATGTTGTTAAAAAAGATGATTGGGTATTTAAACTCTTTAGGCAAAAAGGAGAAATTTCAAACAGGGATTTTCCGGAATTTTTAAGGATTTTCAAACGATTAAATCCGCACATCCATGACATAGACAGAATTCGTCCCGGACAGCATATCGTTATACCTTTAAAGAAGGTCGACCAAGATGAGTTGCCCGAACAATCTTCAGGCGTCGTTACAATTCCATATTTAACCAACGCTCCCCTACCTAACGATGCAACAAAAGATTCAACAGACTATCGTGTCAAAAATGGAGATTGCGTATCCATTCTTATTTCTGAAAAATTCGGAAATTACGGCACTCAATCATATCAAAAAGGCGAAAAGTTGTTCCGGTTGATGAATCCCCAGATTGAAAACCTGAATCTCATTTATGCAGGGCAGATGATCCGCTTACCGGATCCGAAAATTAAAAACCAGCCCCAGCCCCCTCTCGACAGCGAAGCCATTCATAAGAACCCGGAAAGGGACCGTCCTGACAGCTCTGTGGCGTTTGATGAGAAAATATCGTTGTCTTCCGGTGTAAATAACCCGCAGGAGCCGTCAGATTCTCCGCTGCCAAAAGTTGCTTCGGTATTAGATGCCAAACTCTTTAATAAAGGTAACTACTACCTTCCCAGGCCTGGACAGGAAGATTATAAGGTCGATCTTTCACAGACCCCTTTTATAAAGCTTGAAGATGGAAAACGAGTCTTTTTTATCTCGGGTGATGAAAAGCAGGATTCTGATATTCAGACACTTAAATCTTTTTGGAAAGATGTGCTTATTGTAAATGTCGCTCCAGACGATTCAATGGAAAAGGTTTTTAATACAGTTTTTGGAAGCCTCGAAGGGGATGTTATAAAACACCGCTTGTCATTTTCAGATCATGGTGTAGACGTTGAAGTTCAAGGAAAGTGGATCATCGAAAAACCCCGTAAGAAAGACGAGGCCATACGTCATCTTTGTATAACCATTATCGATGATTTAAAAGAGCGAACACCGCAGTCAATCGTTCGCTATCTGGACCAAAATAATATTATCATCAAAGAGATTCTCATCGGTAAAAGTGTTGAGGAGCCGAAATCGAATGTGTCCCGCTTCAATATCGCAGATAAGAACTTAGACATCATCGACGCTTCTGATCATGAGACTTTTGTGAAGGATTTGCTGATGGCCATGGGATATCAATATTCTCCCGATAAAAATATCTCATTTCAATATGCAGGCATTCAGATTAACGCGACATCAAACCTTGCCACCAAAAGTAACGACAACATATTTTATATCGACTTTGGAAATTTTTATGGCGATGCTATTCAAGCCATCGAAAAAAGCGGTTATTCTATCATACAGATAAAAGACAATGATAGCCTGGATGATATCATACAGAAACTTCTCGAAGCGATGAATGCGTCATTCATAAAAAATCCGACATTTATGGCTGCTAAAAGACCTGCCGATCATAACACCCGGCTGACCATTCCGGGTTTTTTAATGGACCATGCAGGTATGTCTGGGGTCCTTCTAACACTTGCTCCGCTGCATCATCAGGTCGGTCACTTTTTAACAGGCAATGATATAAGAATCATTCGGATTAACCGTCAGGGTAAAAAAAATGAGTAGAAATAGGTTAAATTGGACTGTCTTAGTGATGACGGTGTGTTGCGTTGTTTCGTGCGCGACAGCAAATATAAAAGTTCAAAAAAAGCAGGGAGAGGCATTAAGAAACCTTGGAGAAGAATACTATAAACAGGGGGATTATACTTCGGCATTAAAGGAATTATTGAAAGCCCAAGCCCTTTATCCAGACGATGCCTTTCTTCAAAACGATCTTGGTCTGACCTATAAAGCCAAAAAAAGGCTGGATCTTGCGGCCAAACATTTTAGAAAGGCCTTAGAAATTAAACCGGATTACGCGCCTGCAAAAAACAATTTAGGCACTGTTTATCTCGATAAAAAGGAATGGGATACAGCCATTAAATATTTCAAAGAAGTTTCAGAAAACATGCTCTATGCGACACCCCATATAGCGCTGGCAAATTTGGGCTGGGCTTACTATAATAAAAAGGAGTATACTCTTTCTGAAACATACTATCTTAAGGCGCTTGATTTAGAACCGATGTTTATTAATGCGCAACGTGGTCTCGGCCTTACGTATGTTGCCATGGGAAGGATTGATGAGGCTGTAGAGATTTTTGAAAAAGCTGTTAAAAATTATCCGAAATTTGCTCTATTGTATGACGACCTCGCCAAGGTTTATGTGTTATTACACGACGATGAAAAAGCCCTTGATGCATATCAAAAAGTTGTCGAACTTGCTCCCGACAGTGCTATGGCCAGGGAAGCGGAAAAGGCGGCCCAGAGAATAAAGAGATATTAAAAAACAATGAAAAATGGCAGTCCATCAATTCGTGGCATTGATTTGTGTCAACTGAACGACTCTGGGTGTAATAAATATCAGCAACTCCTCAGCGGTATCTTCATCCTTTTCTGTTTTAAAGAGCCAGCCAAGAACCGGTATCTTTCTTAAATACGGTAGGCCTTCTTCTCCGATATCTTTCCTTGTTTTTCTAATTCCACCGATCACGATCGTATCTCCGTCGTCCACCAGCAGTTCCGTATAGGCCTCCTTGGTGGTAAAAGAGGTCTGGTTGTTAATAATCGCTCCGATTTCATTATTTTTAATAACAATTTTCATTGTAACACGTTCGTCTGGTGTAATATGCGGGGTTACTTCCAGTTCAAGTGCGATGTCTTTCCACTCGGTGGTGGTGTTGCCATCCGCGTCCAGCTTGTTATACGGATAAGCCAGCCCCTGTTTGATCTTTGCGGGTTTATTGTCAAGGGTTAATATTTTTGGAGCGGATATGATCTTAACGTTGCCTTCAGACTCCGATGCTGCCAGCCTTGCATCTATTACGCGGAATGTATTACCGACCAGTCTTGCAAAATTAATTCCGATTGCGCCAAGACTGGTTGTTGGGGGATTTGTTGCACTCATGTCGAACCCTAATACCCCCCCCAAGCTGCCATCTGTTCTGGTGCCGGAGATCGACCATGAAGTTCCGATTTCCCTGCTAAAGGTGTCGGTGGCTTCGACGATCCTGGCTTCGATCATCACCTGTGGTGTGACCTTATCGATTCTTTTTATTGTTTCTCTAGCTTTTTTTACTTTTTCAGCAATGTCTGTAATGATAATTTGATTGTTTCTTGCGTCGACGGTGATGCTGCCGCGTCCTTGGGTGGATACGATATGAGGCAACACATCATCTTTTGCATTTGCATAGCTGACGGAGATGTATTCCGTTATCAATGGTGAAAGCGCTTTTTGCTGTTCCTTAACCTTTTGAGCCGCGGCCAACATTTTCTGCCGTTCCTCTTCTTCCTCTCTTAATGTTTTAAGGGTGGCAATGCGTACAATATCTCCTTCAAAAGCCATTCCGAGACGATTCATTTTCAGAACCAAATCGAGGACTTGATCCCAAGGCACAGGCTTGTCAAACGATAACGTAACCTTTCCGGAAACATCTTTGTCAATGGCGAAATTTTTTCCGCTGACGTCCATTAAAATGCGAAACACATTTTTTATATCTGTTTCAAAAAAGTTGAGCGCTATTTTTTCGCCGGTATATTTCCCCATTTTAGTTTTAAATTTTTTCTTTGCAGGTGTTTCCAGTTCTGTGGGTTCTGTTTGTGTAACCGTCTGAGTTATCACTTTCTCCCACGGCGGAAGTTTGGCTTTATCAAGAGGTTTGGGGGAGATTGAAGATGCTTCAAAATGAAAGAAAAGAAGATTTTCAGTCTGCTCGATAAAATATGGCACGGATTCGCGCAGTTCGATAATAAATCCGGATTTATCTTTCATGGCAGATGTTTGAAACGGTATGATGCGGTCCACAGCGCTTTCAAAACGAGTGGTAATTAAGGGTCGCTTGCGATAATCCGGTAACATTGAGTCATAAAGATGAAGCAAAAGCTTTTTATCATTGATTTTTTTTAAGTCATATTTGGCTGGAATTGTCGTTCCAATAATAATGGTCGATTTACCTTCTCTTTCACTTGAAAAATCGATTCGATTCACCCAAGCAGGATTTTTTCCATTAGATTGTAATTGGGAAGTTTGCGGGGTTGGGGTTTTAACGGGTGATATGTTTTCAGTAACCGAGGTGGGCTTTTGGGCACTATCTTTTAATTCAACACTCGATTTTTCTGCTTTTTTCAAGGGTGGTGAAGCAGTGGCTGGTTTTTTGAATGATATAATTAGGTCTTTGTCTTCACGGATGACTTCATAAGAAACATCTTCTTTTAATAGAATTTCGATACGGGTTGTTTGACCTTTGGCGGTTAATTCAGAAGTTTTAATTGAGGCGACAACATCACTTTCCGGATGATAGTTCGCATCGATATTGTCAACGTCTGTTTCAGGGAAATAAAGCAGAACGCCAAGAGGGGAAGATTGTTTAACGGATGTATAGGTCAGCAGTTGATCTCCGCTAACACGTACATCGCTTGTTTCGGAATCTTCCACCGCGCTTATTTGGGTGATAAGCCTTGATGTAGAAGATCCAACAGCAAGTTTTTCGGTTTCTTTAACTGCCTTTGTATTTGAGGCACACCCGATAAACATGGGCAGTAAAATTACCAAAAAAGAGGATAGTATACTAAATTTTAACGGTTTTTTTGTCTCGCGATTCATGCTATTCTCCAGGAGGTTTCTGAAGTTTAAGTGGTTTTTTTATAATAGAAACTTTGCCATAAATATCTTCACTCTCTTCTTAGATAATGATCCTGTCCTTTAATATCTGTATAATTTTACCCGAGTTTGTTCCGATGAAAGTCCCTTTTTTTACGACATATCCTTTCCCTGTGGTTTCCTGAACCAAAGCTCTGTTGCCGCTCGGAGAACGAATTATTCCCACAAGGGTTAGCTGGCTTAGGTTTACCCTTTCAAGGGGGGTGAGGGGCTTACGTCGTTTGATTTTTGTCTTCCCAACAGCCAGCGTAACACGTTCTTTTTTAAAAAGTGGTGCAAATGGATTTAGCTTCCCTTCAGGGTTATATAAATCGGTAATGTCCGGTATTTTGGTTTTCTTGGCTATCTGGGATTTTTCAGCCACCAATTTTTGTTTCGAGTTTGAAATATCAGCAGGCGCTATCCCTTTCGGTTTGGCCGTCGCTTTTTGAACGTCCTTTTTTGCAACAATGATTTTTTTCGTAATTTGCCTTGATTTTAAAGGAGGCTCAGATGGTTTTTCACATCCCCACAACAGAGAGAAAAAACAGATAATACCAACGATATAGCGTATGAAAACAGAATGTTTATTCATGATTTAAGGTTTCTATTTCTTTTTCTTTGATGATGAAGCTTTTTCTGGCTTCGTTTCAACAAACCGGTACGTGACAGCCTTACAAGAAGTTATTAGGTTCGTGCCGCCTTTTATAGAGGCCATCTTAATGTCGTCTATATTTACGATTCTGGATAACCTTGCCACTTTGTCGAAAAAAAGAGCAACATTGTGATAATTCCCTGTTACCTTAATTGATACGGGAATTTCAGCATAAAAATCTTTGTTTTGTTCAGGCTCTGGCTGAAACAGCAAGAATTCAAGACCGGCGTCACGACCGGATTGGGATATACTTGACAATAAAGCCGGTATTTCTTTTTTTTCAGGAAGCTTTTTCATGACAATTTTAAATTCCATTTCCGCATCTTTTAGCTTATCCTGATAATATTTCAGTCGATTCGCCTTTGCTTTTGCAGTGACAAGCCGGGTTTCCAGCGTTGTATGCTCGTTTTTTAACCCGCTGATTTTAGTGATTTTGGGAAGAAAGGAAAAATAAACAAAAGGTCCGACAAGCAATACAAAGAGACCCAAACAGAGTAAGATTTTGTATAATTTGGTCAGCTTTCCGATCTTATCGGCGGTTTCGAAAAGCAAGTTTGTTATTTTAGAGGTGTCTATTTTTTTCATTATTTTTGGCCTGGCTTTGAGCCGACATCATTTTTCTTTTCCGATGTTATTAAAGAAGGTTTTTCACAATAAATTTCAAAGTGTTTAAGATTTAATTTATTTATCTCTTGTTGTCTTATTGTCTTTAAATTTACCTTGTTATAAAATTTTGATTCTTCCAGGCGACTCATAAAATCGGCAATGGTTTTATTGTCCAATGCGATCCCTTGGATCTTTACTTTTCCGCCAGATGTCTCAAAACTGTTGAACCATAATCGTTTAACAGGTTTGTTATCGTTTTCTGCTGCTGTATCGCGTGTTGAAATGGATGTTTTTTCAGCCACCATTTGTGTCATGTTTTCAAGAAGGATGACCGGGGCTCTTCGATTCCTTTCGATACTCTTGATAACATCTGTCTTGTGTCCTAATTTTTCGAGCTCCTTTTTTATATGATCCACCTTTTTTGATTTCGTTTCAGCTTGGGCCAGCATTATTTTAGTATTTTTTATTTTAGTATTTAGATCATCGATTTTTTTCCCCAGCCATATATTATAGCAAATCAGAATCACAAAAAGCATAAAGAAAACCGCGAGAAATATGCTTATCTGCCTGAGAACACTCTCTTTTTTTCTTGATTCGCGATAAGGGAGCAGATTGATTCGTATCATTTGTCACCAATTTTTCGTATGGCAAGCCCCATGCAGATGGCAGCCTGTGGCGCTATTTTTTCAAGATAGGA
>PKTV01000044.1 GCA_002868985.1 Desulfobacteraceae bacterium
ACCCGGTTCAGATTCAAGTTTATGAAGAAGATGAGGTAAAATTCAAAAAAGCCTACATGGGGCTTGTGTTGATTCACGGTGATATGGTTGAGCGGATTCCCACCATTACTTCCATCAATGGGATAGAGTATAAACTGACAACGGCGATACAGAAGCTGAACAATAAAATCAGCGCATTACTGAACTTGACGGATAAAATAAATGTCAAACTATTTCTGTCTTCTTCATTAAAATCCGTCGCGCCTTTAATGGGTCTTAACCAAATTTCTGAATATCCGGCAAAATTAAAAGAGAGCATTGAACGCCTCAATACCAAAAACTTTGGGAAACTGGAATATACTTACATCGATCCCTCTACGGAACCGTCAAAGGAACCGTTATGGAAACCATACGATTTGATGCAACTCCAATGGCCGGATCTATCCGATGGCAACATCCCGGCCGGAAAAGGAATGATCGGTCTTGTAATGGAATACGGGGGAAAAGTCAGAAAGATACCTCTGTTAAAAGTGCTCCGGCTTCCCATTATCGGAACCCGGTACGATCTGACGGATGTTGATAAATTGGAAGACATCGTCAACGACAACCTGGAGACCCTGGTGGATATCAACCAGGATCTTGGGTATCTGGCGGGACACGGCACGCTGGGTATTTCGAGTTTCTCACCCATGGGGCAACAAAATCCGGATGCCATATCTACTTTTTCAAATCTGATATCAAAAACTTACAGCTTGAAACCCATCAACCTGAAAGATCAGTCCATTCCCGACAGCCTCAATTGTCTGATGATCGCACGGCCAACTGAAAATTTTTCCGATGATGAGCTTTATCAGATCGATCAGGCCTTGATGAAAGGAACCAATCTTGCACTGTTCGTTGATGCTTTCAAAGAAATCAACATGAATAATCAGCAGCGTTTTGGATTGAACCGGGGACCCACCTATGTGCCGCTGGATACCGGGCTTGACAAATTGCTGTCGCATTATGGCATCCATATTAAAAAATCATATGTGCTTGATGAAAATAGCCATAAGCAAAGGCTCCCCAGCAATATGGGAGGTGGTGAAAGACCCATATACTTTGCCCCCATCATCAAAAATAAAAATATCAATCATGATCTAAATTTTATGCGTGGTATCAAGGGGCTGGTTGCGGTTAAAATATCCCCTCTGGAATTGGACGAGGCACAGATTTCTAAAAACAACCTCAACGCCGTCAAGCTCTTTACATCTTCTGAAAAATCCTGGGAAATACGCAAAAACATCAGTCTAAATCCCATGTTTCTCTCACCACCCCCCTCGGACGATGAAAAGCAGCGTTTTCCATTGGCCTACATCGTTGAAGGGGAGTTCCCCAGTTATTTTGCCGGCAAACCCATCCCGGAAAAAAAATCACAGGATGAAAATACAGATGCCCAGGATAAAAAAGAAAGCACGTCCGAACCGGCAGAGAAAAAGACCAACGTTGACATGTCGAAAATAAAAAGCCAGGGCGAAACCATATCCAAAGGAAAGCACGCCAAAATTTTCTTGATGGCATCGGCAGAAATGCTAAAAGACAATGTTCTGAACCCTGAAGGAGACAGCCCCAATGACATGCTTATCTTGAACACGATAGATGCCCTGAACCATCGAGAAAATATTGCCACCATGAGAAGCAAGGTGCTTAGTTTTAATCCGTTGAATGATACCGGATCTTTGACAAAAACTTTTGTCAAGACGTTTAATATCGCCGGACTGCCGGTACTGCTGGTTTTTCTGGGCCTCATCGTATGGCTGCGGCGCCATTCCAGAAAAAAACAAATACAGATGATGTTTCAAAAATAAAGAATCCTGGCCCAAAGACCAGGCTTTGGTTTACCCATAAAAAGGGCTGTTTTTCTGACAGCCGGACAAGTTAAAAGTGCCTAAAGTGATCTAAAGTGCCTAAAGTTATGGAGTCGCTTCGCTCCACTGGTTTTATATAGTTATTAGAATTCCTTAACTTTAGCTCACTTTAAACTTTAGTTCACTTCAAACTATTGCGCAATTCTTTAGGCGGATTCAGAGAACTCTCTCCTGGCCCAGAGGACCATGTATTTTATAACCAAATAAAAAGAGGTGAATATGAAGCTGAAAAAAGAATATGTCATTCTGGCAGCCATTCTGGTTGCACTGATCTTGTATCTTGCCTTGCATCGGTCAAACAGAACGCATTATCAGCTTCCGGAACTTTCGGAAGTTTCCGGGAAACATATCTCAAAACTTGAAATCACAACAGCAGGCAATTCCATTATTTTTAATCAAAAAGACAACACATGGAACATTGAACCAAAGGGGTACCGCGCTGATCCAACAAAGGTAAAAAATATACTGAATGTCATTGAAAAATTAAAATTGACAGCCCTGGTATCGGAATCAAAAAATTATGTCCGTTATGATTTGAGAAACGATAAAAATATCCATGTGAAAGCCTGGCAGGGCGAAACCCTGCTCCGGGAATTTGATATCGGCAAAGCAGCCCCAACCTTTAAGCACACCTTTGTTAAACTGCCGGACGATCCCAATGTGTACCATGCCAGAGGAGATTTCAGGCGAAATTTTGATCGGTCCGTTGACGATTTCCGAGATAAAACCGTATTGTCATTTGCACAAAATACCATTCAAGGAATTGAGCTTACCCTCGAGAAAAAAACCATCTCTCTTTCTAGAAAAGAAATCCCTGAAACCTTTCCTGAAAAAAAGGATGACCCAGCCGCTAAAGCCGCTAAAGAATTAAAAACCAAAACCGTGTGGGAGGATACAAAAGGCCATGAAGTGGCCCCATCCAAGATTAGCTCTCTGTTGAGTTTTCTGAACAGTCTGGAGTGTGAAAGATATTTAGACGACTTAAAAAAAGAAGATTTAAAAAATCCGATCTATACCGTTGCTCTCAACGGTGAAAAGGAATATTCACTTTTGGTATTTTCCAAAAAAGACAACAATGCAAAAAATTATTCGGCAATCTCCTCGGAAAATGAATCCCCTTTTTCACTGTCCGATACACAGATGGACACCATCAAATCCAAGCTTGGTGAAATTCTAAACCTAAACTGAGCGTTTCAAATAGTGTCAGGGTTCAGATGTAAAAAGGAATAGAGGAATGGGGAATGTACTGGAGTCGTAGAGTGATTGAATAATAGAGTATTGGAAGGACTAAGGGGCTGGGTCGTTGTTTTTCCCAACACTCCAATGCTCCAGTACTCCAAGAAGTTATAACTACAACACGCCAAATTAAATAAAATAATTTGACTTATCTTAGAGTGGCATTACACTAAAGATATGAATAAATCGTAAAGTAAAAGCGAATATTAAACCATAAAAAAGGGGGATTCGCCATGTACGATAAAAAAGCATTGTGTGATAAAATCAGAGAGTTGTACCCGGACGTAGGCGAGTGTGGAATCGATGTTGACGTCGATTATGATGAAGCGCAAAAAGCATGGACGGTAAATCTAAAAAAGGACCACATCAAGTTAAAACACTTTCTTGAAGACCAGGACGCCGATTTGTGTATGGAAGGAAAGCAGTGTATAAGTCTGGGTCTGGAAATTGCCCAGTTAAAGGATAACATCGCAAAGATTTAGTCCGTATAATCATCATTACAGGTTTGAAAAAAAACGGTTGTCGGGAAAATGGTCCGCAAGACGGTTGAACAAACATAAAGAAGTTACTTAGGAGTACAAATCCTACTCGACATTTTTTACTGATATACTGACTTCGATATTAAAACAGAAAAAGTTGCAAATGCCTAAAGTGAGCTAAAGTTAAGTGATTTTTTAGCCAACTATATTTTAATGACAGCGCGATAGAGCTACCTCAACTTTAGGCACTTTAGATCACTTCAAACTTTAGGCACTTGTGAAAAGTCTTTCGGTAACATTTCCATGAGTAAAGATTATATCGCGTGTCTAATTTACCTATTCGTATGTTAGATTATGCCTGCATGCCCGGCCGGATAGTTTTCCGGACGGGCATAATATTTGTTATTCTAGCACCCTTCATCGTCGACAATTTTGAAACCGGTCGAATCCGGTTTTTCCGATGTCGCTGCCGGTTTTTGAACCGCTTCCACCCCCTCTTCCGTCTGGATTTCAGAAGTAGCAGGCTTGGCAATGATTCGATCCGGGTTGACAACGGCCAGGATCAGCCCCAACAAAATGAGCAACCCTGCCGCAGTGCGTTTGACTTTCGGCGAACCTTTCGGAAGCATATCTTTATCGCCGAATTTCTGTTCCACTTTCTCCACAAACCAGTAGGCACCGACAGCCACAATGCAGACCAGAAATGCGATGATACCCGAATTGATGTTGAACACGTCCGTGAGTCGAATTGCCCCCATGTCACCCGAAGTGTAAAACCCTTTCAGCATGGGAAAAACTTCTGCAAAGAAAACAGAACCGATCATCATTCCGATGATAAAAACCAGCCCGTCCAATTTCCCCGATACCGTTGCCACCACCGAAGTCGTCGGGCAGTAGCCGCCCATGACAAACCCGATCCCAAGAACAAGACCGCCAACGATCTGAGGCCAGATAAAGGTGGGTAAAAGATATACGCGGCCAAGGTCGATCCACCCGAAGAGAGAGAAGTAAAGAAGTCCGAGCATGCAGACGATAATGGCCGTGAACATCACTTTCAACACGGCAAAATCTCTAAGATAAAAGATGGCCGTCAGCTTTCTGGGGTTACCGAACCCTGCTCTTTCGAGCACGAACCCAAACATAAAGCCGATGAGCCCGGCCAACTGGAGGCTGTATGAAAAGTCGAACCATCCGAATTTATACAAAGGTCCCATTACAACCACTCCTTTCTGAAAAAATAGGCGGTGGCATAGGCTCCCGCAAAAATACACAACATGAAGACCCAGCTTCCGAAAGCCAGTTCAGCAGCGCCCGTGAGGGCCTGGCCGCTGGTGCATCCCCGGGCCATACGGGCTGCGAATCCCGACAGAATGCCCCCACCCAAGGCCAGCCACAGCCGGATCGAAACCCCGATGAAAGGCCCCCGGGCCACTTCGCCTTTAATCCGATTGCTGATAAAGGCCGAAAACAGACCGCCCAATGCAGCCCCCATTGTCAAAAATACCAGCCAGTCCACAAGCGGCGATTTTCCCCTTCGAAGGTAATTAGATAAATACGCGTTCGCCTTGGCATGCTCCGGCGCCACCAGGTTGACACCGGCAGCGGCGATCCGAGCGAAGGAAGCCGAGGAACCCAAACCCCGGCCCATGGTGTAAAAGGAAAAGAGCAGAACCAGTCCCAAAATAACACCGATAACGTACGGATTAGAATAGCGCTCCTTCATATATCCCTCCTTATGTTCAATGTCTCGGAAACTCTAAAATTTGATAAAATAAAGATCTTTTAATAGCTTCTGGTTTATGCCACTTCCATGGAATGCTGGAATGCGGAATAATGGGTTACAACCGTATAACTTCATTCCAGTATTCCATAGTTCCATCATTCCAATTGTGAGCGAAGCGTATTAACTCAAGGATCCATCCGTTTTCTTGTTTTAAGCCAATCCGACATTTCCATGAAAGTTTTGGACAGATCATAGCGCCCTTGGGCAAACACCCCGTAATCGCCACCGCATCCCATGGCCGATGCAAAGCGGATGTGATTGCCGTAGATCAGCCAGGTATTGCTCCATTTCCTCTCGATGGCCTCGTCAAAGGGATTGCCCTCCGGCCCTTTATCGTTCCATTTGAAATCGGCCAGGTTCAGACGCCATATTTCGTCCATGATTTTGGTTGCATCCAATGTCTTTGCGTTGCTCTCTCGAATGGTGTTTTCAAAGCGCGCCCACTGTCCGTTGACCCAGGTCGTGGCGTGGCAGCTCAAGCAGACGGCCTGCATATTTTCCCGCCGAACATTCATCTCTTTATCCGTGATAAGATATTTTGAGGCAAATTCGCCGTCAAATGCGGTTGGCAGGGACTGCCCGTCTTTGTTCCGAATTTTGGTGGTATCCGGTTCTTTGGGAGACGGATGGGCATAAATCAGGCCAAAAATTCGCCATGGAAGTCGGCTTCCCATCTGATGGGTGCGTTCAGCCACCACTCCTCCATCGGTGTTGATCAACAAACTCACATGGCAGGCGGCACAGGTCGGGGCGGTAAAGTCTTTACCGACGGTCCATGGCACGGCGTCAAAATTCCACGATGCACCCATGCTGGAGAAAATATTACCGTGCTTGCTGGCCGAATAGACTTTAAACGCCGGCACATCGGGACCGGTATGACATTCATTGCACGTGTGAGGTTTTCTGGCCATTTCTATTGAAAATGTGTGGCGCGTATGACACGAAGAACACGAACCCCGTGAACCGTCCAGATTGATCCGGCCGACACCCTGGTTGGGCCAGCCTTCAATAATGGGAAATTCCAATTCACCCGCCAATTCGGTGTCTCTGGTTTCATACCCTTTAACCGACAATTTGGTGCCGTGACAGTAATAACAGGCTTCAGCCTTAGTGGCATCATTCGGGGGTTTAATGGTGATGCTGCCTTTTTTTCCATGAGCGGGCATTGTGGTTCCAAGGATACTGTTCTGCAACAGCTGATAAACAGGATTGGCGGCCAGATTATTAAATGCATGGGCCATGATGTTATTCGAGTATTGATCCGCTTCCTGAGCATGGCATGTGGCGCAATCTTTGGGACTGACCACCACATGAACGTCGTATCCGTTGTGCTCAAAAGTATCTGCGTGGGCCTTGGATCTCTGTGTATGGCATTCAGCGCATCCCACGGCCACCGTTAACAGGTTCTCCGGCACTTGTTTGCTTGACACTTTACGTGCCAGCCCCTTCACCGCCATTGCCGTTTTGGACGTCACTTGAGCGTGCCGACTTTTCTGCCAACTCTCCACAATGCCCGGATGCAACGTTGAATGGCAGTCCAGACATTCGGACGTTGCATCGCTCACCGGGACATCGGCAGCCGCAGCGATATTTGGAAGCCATAAAAAAAGACCCATAATAAACAGACATGCAATTTTCCTCATATACCGCTCCTTTCGTCCAAAAATATGACACGAACATTTAAAAAATCATAAATCATTGAAAAGTTGTTCAAGGGTATTTTTCCGGAAGTTAAAAATTTCCTCTAACTTTGAACTTACCATCATATGATTGAAAAGTTGTCCAAAAATTCCAAACTTCATCGCATAATGAACGATATCCTGCACTTCGACCCCACCGGAAACCGTTTTGAAATGATGCTGATGATGCCAAAAACGGTATGGGCCGAAACGCATCTCATCAACAAAAAAATGGGGTTCGGCAACTTGGGTAATTTCAGAAATCCAGATAGTGGGTATGCCATAAAGGGTTTTCAATCGATACATTATGAGCATCCCAGGATACATCGCCTTATAAACTTCATTGGCGATATAAAAATCCAGCCAAGGCGGTGTAATCTTTTGCAGGTTCCAGGGGTTGGAAAAAAATGTCCAGGCCGCATCGACACTCAGAGATAGACGCTGTTTTCGGTGTATGCGATAAAGTTTCATACGTAGAATCGAAACAACATGTAAAAATGATCGCGTTGCATGTTCAGATACGTCTCAACGGAGCTTGTTAATTCGACGCACTGAAAACAACAAGCGATTTCATTACTAATAAAAAATCTCTCTAAAATCTTCATTAAATATTCGGGCTAAAAGTCTGACGGCAACACACACGAACCGTGAAGCCTCGGCGTAAAACGCTCAGGGTCGGATACAATGGGTTTTTCAATGACCTTGGCAATCGCTTTAAGCATTCCAAAAAAAATTCTTTCATGAAACGGATAGAGCGTGTACCAGTAGAGCATCCCCCAGAGCCCCTTGGGCAAAAATCGGGACAGCATCTCCAAATCCGTGTACTGATTCCCGACCGGATGAATTTTAAATTCAAGCAAGGCTTCGCCGGGAACCTTCATTTCAGCGAGCAACAGCAACCGCTCCTGCGTCTCCACCTCCAGTACCCGCCAGAAATCCAGGGCATCTCCAACCTGCAACTCGGTCGAATGACGGCGTCCACGACGCAATCCAAAACCTCCGAACCATCGATCCATCAGACCGCGCAACCACCACAAGCTGTCGGCATAATACCAGCCTGTATTACCACCGATTCTGCTGACGGGGAGCCAGACCTCATCCGGAGTGGCCTTTATTCGAACCCGATACCCGCATTGCATGATGGTGCCGCCGGCCCAATCCGCATCCCCGCAATGGGCCCATTCGGGCGTTATGATTTCTCCGGCATCGGCCCAGCAGGTGTCCACCTGTTCCTGTGTGATTTTATCCAGCGCTGTTCGAATCGCCTCTCTGGGACTGAGAAGTTTTTGGGGGACAATCGATAGAATACGTTTATCTGAACATACGGCATTGCTGCTCAACCCTTCGGTCAGCGGCAACGCTATGGAATGGGGTACCGGGCTGATGTGATGAATCCAGTAAGCACTAAGGGTTGGGGTGAGCATAGGAACCGGTATGATCCATCGCTTGGGCAACTTTGCTTCCTGGGCATAAATATCCAGCAAATCCCGGTAGGCCAGCACATCAGGCCCTCCGATATCATAGGTTTGGCCGATGGTTTCATCGTGTTCGAGGCAGCCGACCAGATATTGGATGACATTTCGAATGGCAATCGGCTGGTTCAAGGACCTTACCCAACGCGGAGTGATCATCACGGGAAGGCGTTCCACAAGATATCGCAATATTTCAAAAGAAGCACTCCCGGATCCCAAAATCATGGGCGCCCGCAAATCGGTCACCGGCACTCTGCCGGATTGAAGAAGGTCCGCCACTTCAATTCGAGAACGAAGATGTTTGCTTAAGGAGCCGTTTTTATTCTCCGCAAGCCCCCCGAGATAAATCATGCGTTTAATACCGGTGGCCTCTGCTGCCGATATCACATTTTGAGCGGCCTTGCGATCAGCTTCTACAAACTTGTGTTTCTG
>PKTV01000009.1 GCA_002868985.1 Desulfobacteraceae bacterium
GATCCACCGGGTCGATCACCACCATAGAATTCGAACCCGGGGTGGTGGAAGATTTGAAAAGGGCCATCAATACACTGGCGCCGCCCGGACTGGACTATGAGCATGAAAAGGCCTGGCAAGACGGCAATGGACACAGCCATGTCCAAGCCGCGCTTCTTGGACCGTCCATTGTTTTGCCCGTTCGAAATGGAACACTCAAGCGGGGAACCTGGCAACAGGTGGTTGCCATCAATCACGACAACCGTCCGAGAACACGATCTGTTGAAGTGACCATTATGGGTACCATCCGGGATTGAAAATTGAGATATTGATGGTTGACGATTGATGACAGTCACTTCGATTGACCTATTATTTTAGGCACCCCAGAGAAATAGGCTCCGAATTTCGCAGGTCTGACGCTGGAGTTGGGCAAAAGGGAACGTTTTTCAAAGGTCTCAGTGATTACCCTTGACAAATGATTTAATCCCTATTAATAATTCGCTTTTGTGAAAATTGAAATGGTGTTGAAAAAGCCATTTATTTTAATAATAAAACTGAAAGGAGACGTTAACACATGTCAAAATTAATTCAACCCCATGGCGGCAAGGGTTTAACCTGCTGCCTGCTTGAAGGCGCTGAGCTTGATGCAGAAAAGAAAAAGGCCGAAGGCCTAAAAAAAATCACCGTGTCCCATCGAGAAGTTGGAGACCTTATCATGATGGGTATCGGCGGATTCAGCCCGCTGACAGGCTTTATGACCAAAGCCGACTGGAAAGGTGTTTGTGAAAATTTTCAGCTGGCCGATGGAACTTTCTGGCCCATCCCCGTGACCCTTTCCGTGGACAAGGCCGATGCCGACAGCATCAGCGACGGCGATGAAATCGCCCTCTGTGATCCGGATACCGATGAAATTATGGGAACCATGAAGGTCGCGGAAAAATATGAATTGACCGAGGCCGACAAAAAATTTGAATGTGAAAAAATATACAAGGGAGAAGGCACGCCGACCGTCGAGGAATTCTGGAAAATTGCAGGTGAAGATCATCCAGGTGTTCAGATGGTCATGGCACAGAAGCCATTCAACCTTGCCGGAACAGTCAAAGTCTTGAGCGAAGGTGATTATCCCGAAAAATATGCCGGCGTCTATATGAGGCCCGAAGAATCCCGTAAAATTTTTGAAGAAAAAGGTTGGAGCGAAATTGCCGCCCTTCAGCTCAGAAACCCCATGCACAGATCCCATGAATATCTATGCAAGATTGCCGTGGAAGTTTGTGACGGTGTCTATATTCACTCTCTGGTGGGCAACTTAAAACCCGGCGATATTCCTGCCGAAGTTCGTGTAGAATGTATCGACAGCCTCGTAAAGAACTATTTTGTAGAAAAAAACGTGGTCCAGGGCGGGTACCCCCTTGACATGCGCTATGCCGGTCCCAGAGAGGGCCTGCTTCATGCCACCTTCCGTCAGAATTACGGCTGCTCCCGTATGATTATCGGCCGTGACCATGCCGGCGTAGGCGATTTCTACGGCATGTTTGAAGCCCAGACCATCTTTGACAAAATTCCGACCTCCGACGATCCGGGAAAAAATTTGCTTTGCCAACCCTTAAAGATCGACTGGACATTCTATTGTTACAAATGTGACGGTATGGCGTCACTCAGAACCTGCCCCCATGGTAAGGACGATCGGGTGCTTCTTTCCGGAACCATGCTGCGCAAGATGCTTTCCGAGGGCGGAGAACTTCCGGATCATTTTGGAAGAGACGAGGTTGTTGCAATCCTGAGAAAGTACTACGAAGGGCTTGAAGAAAAAGTCGAGATCAAAATGCACAGTGCCGCCACAGGTGACGATAAAAAATAGAAAAGGAATCGAGCAACGCTTTGCTCTTTACTGATGATTTAACGAAAAAGGGGAGACAATTTTTGTCTCCCCTTTTTTGTTATATGTTGTAAGATAAAAATAAATTCTATCGTTAAACTTTTTACAAACCCTTCAGTTATTGCCTGCCTGAATATTCATTATATGCAATGGCCACGGTTCGGTAAACGAGATGGGCCAATTTTGAAAAAGGCAGAAATGAAAACAGGTTGAAAACAAAAACCAGATGGATAAAGTACACCACATACGTCGCGCCGGCCATTCCCGCCAGTCTTGTTGCTTCGGTAAGTACACCGGTCACACCGAGTCCAAACACCAGTCCCAGCAGATACCAGTCCTTGTATGTGGAGGTCTGATCTTTTTTAGCCAGACGGTTTTTAATCATTAAAGCACTACCGATAATGAGTGCCACACCGGCGACATTTGCCAGCCACTTCACCGGATTCAACTGCGAATAGGGCCCGTGCTGCTGAAAAACATAAAGCACCACAAAGAATATGTTTGTGACGATAAAAAGCCCCACAAATGACCAGAATACCATGAGATGGGCGGTGGCCCGGTCTTTGTTTTCAGAGCATTCTGAGAACTTGTCATGTTTTAAAATGCTCGGCAAAATACTGGGAATCGCCTTGATGAATCCAAAAATTTCGAATTCTTTTTTCTCAGTTTTACCTTCCAAGACGGCATTCTCATGAATATCAGCGATAAATCTTTTCAGTCCCAGGGCGAAAATCACAACCACCCAGATCGCCAATGGGACGAAAATCATATCCACCAACCAAGTGGAAAAAAACAGATGATGTGCAATTCCGTGCTCTCCCAAAGGGGGTGAAAAATCTAGCAATCCTGTGACGAGGCCCAGAACAATAAAAATGACCACGGGAATCCCCATGAGAATGGGGAGTTTCTTGGGATCGTTGACCGCCTTCCCCACTGATTTTGGCACCGCATAATCTGCAATGGCATAGGATCGAACAGCGCTCAGCACTTCACCCGGTTTTGCACCACGGGGGCACATGGTCGTACAATCTCCGCAATGATGACACAGCCAGATATCGAGATTGCCGACAAGTCTGTCCTTTAACCCCCAGGATGCCGCAATCATCTCCTTTCGGGGGAAAGGTTTTGTGTCCGGAGAAATGGGGCAGGCCACCGAACAGGTTGCGCACTGGAAGCACTTTTTCAAAGTGTCGCCCCCGAGCCCGATGACTTCTTTAATAAAGCCGACATCAGGCTCTATCAGGTATTTGTCTGTCATATGGATACCTCCTGCTATTAAAATATTGACGATTGAAAATTTTTGGTCTCATTTGGAGACTTATTCAATCTTCAATCGCCAATTGAAAATCATCAATCCCTAAAATCCCTTGAATGGGTTCGGGCCGAGTTCTTCTACGATTTCCACAAAATCATTGATCATTTTCGGAAGCTTGTCATAGTCATCAATAGCGACTTCGAACTGGGTCACTCGTTCATCCTCCAGAGCAAGACTTGAGAGGGCATCACCGATTTTCTTCATTCTGATGTCCGCAAGCTCACTCCCCTTGACAAAGTGGCATTGGTAGTCATCCCCATGCTTGCAACCCAAAAGAAAAGCCCCATCCATACCTTGGGCCAAAGCGTCCTTGATCCAGATGACATTCATGGAACCCAGGCAGCGAATCGGAATAAACCGGACCTCGGCTGAATAGACAAGCCGGTTCAAACCGGCAATGTCCAGCGCCGGATAGGCATCGTTTTCACATACAAACCCGACAATCCTGAAAGGGGGCTCGTCGTAATCATCTTCAGAAGGTACGCCGATGGCTTTAACCATGGAACCGACACTGTCGATGTTATAATCGGCAAAACCGATGATCCGTTCGGGGCAGGCTCCCATGCAGGTGCCGCAACGCCGGCAACGGGCCGGATTCGGCTTTGGGGTTCCCTTTTCATCATCATCCAAAGCACCAAACGGACATTCTTCCGTACACCGTTTGCACTGGGTGCATCTCTGGAAGAAAAAGTCCGGGAATGTCATATCACCGGATCTGGGATGCACGGCAACGCCCCTGTTGACGGATTCAATGCACTGAATCGCTTTCAGAGCGGCACCGGTGGCATCTTCCATCGATTCTTCTATGGTCATGCTGCGTCGTATAGCACCGGCCGCATAAATACCGGTTCGCTGGGTTTCATAGGGAAAACAAATGAAATTTGAGTCACAATATCCTTCAAAAAGACCGATATCCCGAAACGCCGGCCCCTGGCGATACGCCATATTGACCACCGGGTCATCCACCGTAACCGGAACCATGCCGGTGGCCAGCACCACCATATCAGCCTTGACCTTGACCTTTTCACCAAGCAGTGTGTTGTCGGCTTCAACGATCATGCCGTCACCGTTTTTGGAAACATTGATGACTTCCCCTTTGGTCATGAAAATACCTTCATCCTGCTGGATACTTTTGTAAAAGTTTTCCGACAGGCCGGGGGTTCGCATGTGCTGATAGAAGATATAAGCCTTGCCGTCGTCATAATCTTCCCGCACATATTTGGCTTGCTTGAGGGTAACCAGGCTGGTTACCGAACCGGCGTAGTCAAAATCCGCATCATCGTCGCCTTTTCCCGGAGATTGAACAAAAACAACGGATTTGGCTTCCTTGCCGTCAGATCGGGAGATCTTCCCTTTAGCCGCCATCTCCTCAAACTGATGGTTGGTGACAACATCCGGCAACGCGCCAAAACCCAGGTGGGCAAATTCATCACCTTCGGGTTCAAACGGGCGCCAGCCGGCAGCCAGCACTACGGCCCCGAATTTTTCGCCATCAGGATCGAACTGTAAAATATCGAGCTTACCCTTGTTGTACTCCAGGTAACGTCCATGTTGCGCTTCAACATCCAGTTCTTTACCGTTCTCATCAAACTTCATTTCTTCGGGAAGCGGGAAAGGTACGTCAAATTCGATCTTGTCACCCGGTTTTTTGAACGTTACGATGAAATCCCCGGGCTCACCGGCAATACGGGCAACCACGGTTTCGGTTTTAACGGTAATGTTGTCATGGGCTTCGAGTTCTTTGATTTTGCTTTCGATAACCGGTGGCACAAGATTTTCATAGGGGTCTTCAACAGGTAGCTGTTTGCGAATTTTGGCTGCATAGCCGCCAAGTGCCGATTCTTTTTCAACCACAGTAACATTATAACCGGCTTTGGCTGCATCCAAAGCCGCCGAAATGCCGGTGATGCCACCGCCGATGACCAGAATTTTTCTGCTTAAGGTTTCCAGCTTGTACGGTTCCGGCAGGTCGATTTTTTCAACCTTGGCCATTCCCATTTTCAGATAATCTTCGGCCAGCATCTGAAGGCGGTCAAAGTGTTCTTCATCATCTTTTTGCTCTTCAGTCAGTGCCGGAAATTCGGACCTGGGGTGTGACCATACCACCTGCTCCCTCAAATTCACCCGGTCTAAAATACAGCCGTCAAACTTAAACACATCATAATTGACCCGGCGGGAACATGCCGCAATAACCAGGGTATTGTACCCATCGTCTGCGATACCTTTCTTGATAAATTCAACCCCTTCCTTTCCGCACAGAAACGGATGAGTTTTAACAGGAAAACCTTCTTCTTCCGGAACTTCGCACAGCGCTTCCATTTCAAGGGCATCCCCGATGCCGCATCCTGTGCAAATATATACACAATATTTTTTATCCATGGATATCCTCCTACCTCCTCACCAGGGTTTGAATCGCTTTAAGGGCCATACCGGTGGCATTCTGATTCGCCGAAACAACGTCAGACGGCTTATTGGCGCAACCTGTCGCAAACATGCCGCCTTTTTCAAAATCATTGACGATAAAGCCGTCTTCATTATACTTGAGATCGGCGGGCAGTTTTACTGTTGCGGTTGTCGGCTGCATACCGGTGGCGAGAACTGCCATTTCAACGGTTTGCTTGATTTTTTCGCCGGTAACGGCATTTTCTGCCACCACGGTGATATTGCCGGTGCCGGCATCCTCACTGACTTCAGCGACCTTGCCTTTGATCAAAAAGACATTCTCATCCTCTTTGATCTTTTGATAAAACTTTTCATACCGCTGACCCGGTGCCCGAACGTCGATATAAAAAATATAGACCTTGGCATCGGGGTATTGTTCCCGGATGTAGGTAGTCTGCTTCAATGACGCCATGCAGCAGATGTAGGAACAATAGGGAAGGTAATTTTCATCTCTGGACCCGGCACACTGCACAAAAGCAATGCTTTCGGGCTCCTTGTTGTCCGACGGGCGGGTAATTTTCCCCTTGGTCGGACCGTTGGGCGCGGCCAGCCTTTCCATCATCATGTTGGTGATAATGTTCGGGTACTGACCAAAACCGAGATTGTCAATCTTGGCGGCGTCATAAGGTTCCCAGCCCGTAGCCCAGACAATGGCGCCAACCTTAAGGTTTGTGGTTTCGGCCTGCATGTCCAGATCGACGGCGTCGTATTTGCAGGCATCCTTGCAACGCTTGCCATCATCGGTCCCGATGATCTGAGAAGAGATTACATAACGGGCCGGAAAAGCCATTTCAAAGGGCAGATAAGCACCCTTGTTCGTGCTCATTCCGAAATTGAATTCACTGGTAACGTCTGTTTCGCAAACTTCAGCGCAATCTCCGCAACAGGTACAGTTTTCGTTGACGTACCTGGGGCTCAGCTTTACGGATACATCATAGTTGCCCGGGGTACCGTCGACTTTTTCGACCTCTGCCAGGGTAAGAACCTTGATTTTCGGATTATCTTTTATTCTCCTGAAATTGATTTCCAGACCGCAGGTTGGAGGGCATAGCTTGGGAAAATATTGATTCAGCTGTGCCACTCTTCCGCCCAGGTAAGGATTTTTTTCGACCAAAAACACCTCATACCCCACTTCGGCAGCTTCAAGGGCCGTGGTCAACCCGCTTATCCCTCCTCCAACAACCAAAATGCTTCCGTTTGCAGGGGTTGCTTTGTCTTCTGTCATGCTATCCCTCCATGCATTGTTACGTTTACGATTAAATTCTTTTTGCCGGTGTTAGATTCCTTCAGGCGATATCCTTATAAAATAAATTCAGGTGTCCGCATGCTCAAAAGTTTTATCATTGAACCCAGGGTAAAACCCTTGAGCAACCGGGCACAATCGTTGGCTTTGGGAATATCGCCTGAAGGCAAAATACATTTGAAAGGTTACTACAAGCCATCTCAAAAATACATCTAACGCCCAATTACGGTGTTGCAAGCCTCTTCAAAATGCTCACATACTCCCATGTATGCTCCGCTTTTTCATCGGCTCGCGCCTTGTCCTTGAACGTAATCTGCATTTTTGAGATGGCTTGTATTCTTAATAAAAACCTCCAGGCGTCTCAAAGACGCCTGGAGGCGTATCACAGATTAGGCTAAAACTGATTCAGCATTAATCAGGGATGATCTTGATGTAATCTTTCTTGAAGATATCCCATTCTTTTGCCTTAGGATCATACTTGGAGTTGACAAAGCAGAACCAGTTCTCGTCATCTTGTCCCGGAAAGTCGCTCTTATAGTAGAATCCCGGATATCGGGTTTCTTTGCGGAACTGGATGTGACGCAGGTGAGACTCAACCGTCCAGATGCGATGCTCGATTTCCCAGCAGCGCATCAGCTCATGGACGTCACCGGCGGCCAGCTTTTCGCAGTCTTCGCGCATCATCACGAGCATATCCATGATGATTTCCAGACTCTTGGAACTGGTCATGTAGTAGGTGGCCGTACCGGCACCGTACTCATGGGTGGCCTTCATCAAGCGATACATCATCCCTTCGGGCTTGAGATAATTGGGGTTGATGTTGACGGCCGTTGTGTAATCACAATGATCCAGGTACGTTCTCACCGGCTTGTAAATCAGGTCAACCAACTCTTCGTTGGACTGGCTCAGGGTCGGTTTGAAGTCGGCATTGTCACGCACAAACCGGGCCATGGACTTGGCGCAAATCCGTCCTTCAGCGTGGGAACCGGATGAAAATTTGTGACCGGAAGCACCTACGCCGTCACCGGAAGTAAACAGACCGTTTACGGTGGTCATACGGTTGTAAACCTTTTCTTTGTAGCGGATCTTGTATTCTTCGGGTACCCAGTCATAATCAGGTCCGGAGGTCCACAGTCCGCAGCAGCCGGAATGGGATCCCAGCAGATACGGCTCAGTGGGCATAATCTCTGAGGTCTTCTTGTCCGGCTCGGTGTTCGTGCCGCACCACAGGTTGGCCTGTCCGCAGGTCATATCCAGAAAGTTTTCCCAGGCTTCTGATTCCAGGGCCTTCATTTCTTTCTTGTCCAGCTTTCCACCCATTTCTTTAAGGGCTGTGACCGTATCCATCATGACCGGGCCACGGCCTTCCTTCATCTCAAAGAGCATCAGGTGATTTCGCAGACAGGTCGGTGTAATGGCAGCCGTGCCGTAAGGCGCATATTTCTCAAGTTCGGCTTTTGCGGCGTCACTGCCCACGTATCCTTCACCCAAACCATTGATGGTTTTGGCCTTGAAGAGCAAGAACCATGCGCCGACCGGGCCGTAACCGTCTTTGTAACGGGACGGGGTGAAACGGTTTTCCATCATGGTAAGCTCGGCACCGACCTTCATGCACATGGTGTAGGTAGAGCCGGCGTTCCAGACAGGATACCAGGCACGGCCTTTACCTTCACCGACGCTGCGGGGCTGGTAGATATTAACAGCGCCGCCGCAGGCAACCATCATGGTATTGCATTTAATGATGTAGACTTTGTTTTCACGAACGGAAAAACCGACTGCACCGGCGATCCGGTTCTCTTCATTGGCGTCTAAAAGAAGCTCGACGATAAAGCAACGTTCCAGGATATTGTCATCGCCAAGGGCCAGTTTGGCAGCTTCGGCAACGATTCTTTTGTAGGATTCGCCGTTAATCATGATTTGCCATTTGCCGGTACGGACCGGTTTGGCGCCGGACTTCAAGGTCCCCATTTTCTGACCTTTTTTGCCGTCCATTTTCTTTCCGTCATCGGACAGTTTCCACATCGGAAGACCCCATTCCTCGAA
>PKTV01000098.1 GCA_002868985.1 Desulfobacteraceae bacterium
CCGCCCTTTAGCTTCTCCACCGAACTAACGACGCTCCTTTATTTCGTGTATATCGTGGGAAGTTTCATGGGGCCGGCAGCCGGTCGAACCAGCAACCGCTTTGGAAGTGGAAACACTTTACTGGGGGGTACCGCCGTTTTAGGGGTTTCATGGACGCTTATTATACTGCCTTCAACTACTGCGGTCGTACTCGCTCTCTTAGGTATTTGTGCTGGGTTTTTTGCCATCCATGCCACGGCTGTTGGTTCTCTTAACCGTAAGCTTTCTAGCGGCCAAGGGCGTGCGAATGCTCTTTATGTGTTGTTTTACTATATGGGGGGGTGGCTTGGAATTACCTTATCCGGATTTGCGTATAAACAGGGCGGTTGGAGTGCTGTGATATATATTTGCTTGTTCTTTTTGGTCATTCCATTAAGCGCGGGTATTGGAGAACGCAAAAACAGACGCCGCAGAATATCCACATGAACAGGATGCTCGTAAAATCGCTCAATTTAGGTTTTAACAAAAATCAAAAAATGACTTTATAACTTTGGAAAATCCATCCTCCGCTTCTTTGAAAGGATTATGCGGATATTGTCACTGTCCACTCCAACAGCCGCTTCTTCCCTTTGCTAAACAATTTAAACTCGGAAAATTTATTACGATTTTGTATCGACGAAAAAGTAAAACTTCAAACTTGACGGTCTTCATGGTCTGTTTTTCAGCTTTTCTAATGGGGGATTAACTCCCAGGCTAAATATCTCATATTCAGTTTCGCCAATAAGGAACTCTTGGAGCTTTTGCTCTATGGATCTCCGCAAATCGCTATTTTTCCATTCATTCCAATATTCTATCCTTCGCCAATTTGAGACGATCACAACCCGAAATGGATCTTCATGGTCCCACATCGTCTCAGAGGTTATATACCCTTCCTGATCCATGGCTCCAAAACGAATTTCCTTAATAACCTTATTAATTTCGTTAACATGCCCTTCTTTGAATCGTCGCTTTATTAAAACCTTAACCGGCATAATAATTTCCTCTCGTTACATGGCTGGTATTTAAGTTATTTCCTCACCATCCAATAAGGAAATATTCTTGACCCGCTTTTTTATATATCACATAGTAGTATTAAATCCCAGAATTTTTTTAGTGCGGTTGTTAACCTATCGGACTTACTTGGTAGTTTGTTTGGTTCCTTCGGCAAGCTGATTCAAAAATGCATACGGGTTGTCGTATGTTGGAATTTGAATAGCGATCTTCAATTTTAGGTTACATCCTTGAGCATTGAAAATTTGCATTCAATACAATTCCGAATTTTAAGAGATACGTATTGTAGACTTAAAGGCAACACTCCTTTTTCACTGTATGATTGAAAAAATAAGACTATGTGCCGTCTTCAAATTTACATTCTCGTAAGAGTTCTTCCGGTGTAATCGTGTAAAGTGCGTCCAGCATCGAAATCATGAAACTTCCCGGCGCAGACGCATTTTTTGCTGCAACTTCTCCGGCCAGCCCGAAAAAGGCCAGTGCCGTAGCCGTTGCACTGACAGGGTCTTCGTCGACCGATAGGAACGCGCCAATTGTCACCGTAGCCGTGCAACCGGTTCCGGTGACATATCCCATAAGAGGATGACCGTTTGAGACCCGTATCACTTGTTTGCCGTCTGTAATCAAGTCTGTGGGACCTGTAACGGCAAGGACGGATCCAAGTTCGCCGGCGAGAATTTTTGCCGATTTCGCAGCAGCCTCAACCGAATGAATCGAATCAACCCCCTTGGTTTTTGAATCGTCCTTCCGGAGGGATAAAATCTCTGATGCATTCCCGCGAATGACGCTGACGCGGGTTTTTCGGATGATTCTTTTTGCGGCGCTTGTCCTGAGTGATGTTGCGCCGGACCCGACAGGATCGAGTATGATCGGTGTTTTTGATTCCGATGCCTTTTTCCCTGCTTTTATCATCGATGCGATCCAGTTATCGGTCAGCGTGCCGATATTGAGAACCAGAGCCCCGGCAAAGGATACCATTTCTTCCACCTCATTTGAAGCGTGCGCCATTACCGGTGATGCACCCATCGCCAATAGGGCATTTGCGGTGTAGTTCATTACCACGTAGTTGGTGATATTATGAATCAACGGCTTTTTCTTTCTTATTGCCGCCAGATTCCGAGCCGCTTTTTCTGATAAACGTTTCATGTCATACCTCGCAGTTATTTCAAATTAAGTCCTCAATTGAGCCTAAACAAAATAAGATTTTTTTAATAAATTTATATCTCAACCCAAATTCAATTTGTGCTGAATCATGTATCCTAAATTAGCGAAAAATCAAATAGGCAAACCCAAGAATAAAACATATGGTCTTGGGGACGTCATGCAGAATTTGTAGTGATCTGGGCAAATTGATCATTGATTAGTTACTGTGTAAGCCACGGTCTTCGAGGCGTCGGCGACAGTCTTCTTGTTCAAAAAGACGGCAGGATACGGGTTTGATATTATGGATGGCACAAAAAAAGCGGGGTTCACCAAAGTACTGAAACAGAAATGGGCAGAGTTGTTGATTTTCAAATGTGTCACCTGCAAGGAAGCCAAACCAGTGATCCGGATAAACAACACCTGTCGGCGGATCCGGTGGTACGCCCCCGATCTTACAGCATGCTCCGCAAAGCGTGCACCACTGACCTGAAGGAAGGTGGTGGCGGGTGCCGTCCACTGGTATGCAGGTAACGGTGTTCGGATCAAACAGGGTTCGAATGTCGTGTCGAATTTTTAGAAAGGCTGTGGCCCATTCCACGAGTTCTTGGCCCAGGATCGGTTCCAGATCCCATCGTTTCTTGTTGATAAAAAACCGCATGCCGACCACATCGGCAAATATCGTCTGCGCCAGCATGCCTAAGGGAAAGTAGGAATCCGGTAGTGCCCGCAACAAAATGGAGACATCTGTTTCGCGATGAAAACGATCCAGCAACTGCTTAAAAAACCGGTTTGCAACATGCTGTTGTACGGTATCCGGTCTGCTCAACAGATTTTGCTGTATATCGGCAAACTGTTTGAACAATTCCGTGATATGATGCTGGTTACAGTTCATAAGGGGATGCTTTTTTTACTCTCATTGAGTGTAAACAAAATGAAGAAAGCCAATTATTGTTAACGATATCGGACATAATTCAGGATAAAACAAGCATGTTATAATCCGCAAATAGGGGAGTCATAAATTTATAGATCAGATCTTCATTTAGTTTAACGCTCAATAACAGTTGAAAATCATTATTTGTTATTCCGTTTCCAGTTTAACCTCTTGGCTCTTGGAATACAAGTGATCGAAGCAAGGAATGCAATTGACGCCGATAGCGACACCCAACGCAACCATGATTTCGGTTTTTTGATCCATCTTATAACCTCCTTTTCATTTGGTTTCAATCCCCCTGACGTTTTTCTCTGTGGGACGAAAAACAGGAACAAAAAGTTACGCTTTTTCATTGTTGAGCAAAAAAAACTTTTCAGGCAGTTTTTCTTCAACAATGTGTGTGTTTGCATGGTTTTTGCATACGAAAAAAAAGAGATGTCTCAGACTGAATATTATATATCAAATTAAAACCTTCATGAGGATAGCTTACAAATGTTTGAGTTAATTAAGATAGGAAATGAAAGCGTAAATGACGTGGTCGAGTGTAGATCTGAAGCGAGAACCATTTTGGATGAGTATTACAGTGTTCAGTTCTTTTTAAATGAAAAGGGTCCAGGCTACCTATTCAAATTACGGAATATTTCCTCAAATGCGCCCTGTATACTTGTTAAACAAGATTCCTCGGTGCTTAAAGAATTGGAAGTTGGCGATATACTGGACATGGAATACAATCAGCCTGAATCATTAGGCGGCAAACTTTTTAAAACCCAAATTGCTTCAAAAAATTCCCATGATCGTTATACAGGGCATTCTATTGTCGAGTTATCTATCATCGACAATCAGAATGAGTAAAACGATTAAACCAAACAGATCCTATGGTTCAAAAAATGAATGCGATTTCCTTAAGGGAAAATAGAGAATCTCTTGTGATAAAAAAGGGTTAATTCTCCAAAAAGACCAACATATCCAAAAAATTCCACGCAGAAACAAGGACATACCTTTCGGAATGGAAACGCAACATAATATTATTGGGTGATAAAGATTCAATAATGACTTTGCGTTAATATTTTGACACTAATAGAATTTAGGGACTTCGCTCCAATTGGAATAATGGATTAATGGGTTAAAGGGATTTTTTGACGATTTAATTGTTTATCCTTGCGCTTATTCCCAATATTCTAAAATTCTATTATTCTATACCGGTGGCATGAATAGATTGCATTAAAAGACATATGATTTCGAAAAGTTGTGGAATTTACGAGACGTATAGTTGTGAAATTAAAAAACTGAAAGCCGTAGCAAAATCCTATACGGCTCTGGAAAAGTAGGATATCGGGGCGCCACGTCACATCCGGTTTTATCCATAAAGGCGCTGTAAAAAATAATTCATCTGTTTGTACCACCAGGGCCAGTCGTGATTCACGTTGTAGCCCCAGAAATCGATCCAAGCCGGAATCGATTTTTCTCTAAAAAGGGCATCCAGGGAGCGCGTGTCGGCAATGGCTTCCTCTTCCCAGGCGCCTTGACCCACGCAGACAATGATTTTACTGTGCCGGTAGTGATCCAGATACCAGGGATCGTTGATTCCCGAAAGATAGTTCACGGGAGAATTGAAGTAGACGGCAGGTATGTCGGCGGCCGAGAGTCCGAACTCGGTCCGATCCAGCCGATAGAGGCCGCTTAAGGCGATGGTGCCTTCGAAAACATCCGGATGCTTGAGGAAAAAATTTACGGAGTGATAGGCGCCCATGCTGCAACCGTTGGCCATCACCCGTTCATTCGGTGAGCGGCAGTGATCGCGGATAAACGGGATCACCTCTTCGACCACATAGCGGTCATAGGCTTCGTGCCGCGCATTTCGATCCGCCGGCGGAACGGCGAAATTGTGCCAGGATTCTGCGTCGATGCTGTCTATGCAAAACATCTTGATCTTGCCTTCATTGATAAACCCGTCAATGGCGTTGATCATCCCCATGCCTTTGTAATCAAAATAGCGGCCACGGGAGCTGGGAAAAACGATAAACGGTTTTCCCCAGTGTCCGTAAATTTTCAGGGCCATATCCCGATTCAGATTCGGGCTGAACCAGTTGTGTTCTTCAATATGCATAGTTAGTTTCCATCCATAAATGGCCTTTTTGCCCAATCTCTGCGTCAATCTGCGGAATCGCTTGTGCGGCGTACAAAAGTAGGCCTCCGCGCAATTCCTTGATTTCCTTGACCTTGAACAAAAATTCTCATTTCTGGATTGGAAACTTTCATATGTCCAAGATTGGTTCGTGGATGGGCATCAGTTAGGTTCGGTTGCATGAATGAAATTAATGATCTCAAAAATATCGTCCAATTTTGCTGATCTGAAAATATAGCCGATATCGCCCAAGGCACTGCTGAACACGCCGGGAACGCTTGCCACCTGGACCATAAAGTCACCGTAATGGGTCATAATGTCTTCATGTCCGTGACGATAACGCTGGTTGTTTTTGCGGCTCGTGTAGCAGCAGTGATGCTTGCGTGTAAAGGGAAGTTCCGTGCGCCGGTGCACCAAAAGCTCGGCCCATACCCGATAAATATCGATGTCACAGGCATAATTGAACATGTCGGTGGTAAAGCCGCCCGGCGGGCGCATGTTCACTTCCAGTGCTGTATAAGTGTCGGGGGCGGTTTGAAAAAATTCGATATGAAAAAAACGCTCACTCACCTCGAACGCCTTTATGCACCTACGTCCGAGTGCTTCCAGGGCCGGGGGAATCTCCCGCAAAGAGTAGTAATAGATGTGGCGCGCTTCGTTGACCGTTTCCATGATTCCTTGACTGAACGTATGCGCGGTGTAGAACACCAGGTTGCCGTTTCGGTCGGCCAGTCCGTCAAAAGAGTAAATGGTGCCGGAAATGAATTCTTCCATCATGTATTCCACTGCCGGCTTGGCGGCAAAGAACTTGACCAGATCTTCATCACTGTCCAGGCGATAGGTATCCAGGGCACCCACACCGGCATCGGGTTTGGCCACTACCGGATAGCCCGTTTCTCGGATCAACCCTTGGGCGTCCTCCATGGTCTGCACCACCCGTCCCCGGGGCACCGGCACGCCAACCTCCCGAAATTTATCCTTCATCCGGGATTTCCGGCGGATGGCGTCAATGTCGCGGCCTCGAACACCAAAGATATTGAAATCGTCACGAATCCGGGCTTCGGTGCTCAACCAGTACTCGTTTAATGACTCAAACCGATCGATCTTGCCGTACTTGTGGGTGAAAAAACCGCAGGCACGCAGCAAGGCATCGTAGTTGTGCATATCATCTATTCGGTAGTAGTCTGTGAGAGACTCACGCACCTCAACGGCCAGGTGATCGTACCGCGCATCTCCGATTCCCAGTACGTTGGCTCCGGCTTGTTTCAGATGTCGGCAGAAGCTGTGGTAATGGGGCGGGAAGTGAGGTGAGAGATATACGATATTCATGGTTTCTACCTTGGGATACCTGCAAAAATTAAATATTAAAGGTGAATTTGCATTTTAAGATAATAGCCCTTATAAGACAAAAAGAAAAGAAGAGTTTATCTTTCATAACCACCGCCTTTAAAAATTTTCCCAAGAAAGTCTTTAGCCTTTGCTCCAATACATGTTTTTGCATGGTTTTTGCTTGCCCAAAAAAGAGAGATGTTTCAAACTTAATTTTCAAGATCAATTTAACACTATTCCTCTATGTTCCCGTTTTTCCATAAATTTAGCGAAAAATCACTGTCTGCCCTCAATTGACTTCTAAAAGCCCCCCAGGAATAACATCGCTTTTTGCTACCACATATTGTGTTATTTAGTTCTTGACATACAAAATATATAGCCCTATACGGATATTGAACAATTCCTCTTTTAGCATTTGATTTAAAAAAGCGGTTTGTCGTGAACTCCATATTACCCGATGATGGTGGTCGGCGTTCAGGTATTGATCGGTGTCAATTCTCATATAATGGACTTTTTTGCTGAACGAAGGTCTGGCAAAGGAAGAAGACGTTCGGTCGATAGGCGACAAAAACCCAGAGCATCAAATTAATAGAATACTTTAAACGGAAAAGCGCAACAATGATAGTCAAAACTAAAGACGTTGAATTATTATATTTACATATTAATAACAGAGAGGGAAAAAGATGAAGAAATTATTTATGTTTTTATGTGTTGTGATTATGTTTTTTGGAATTTTAGGCTGTCCCTCGGATGATCCGACAACCACGGTTAGCAAATCAAGCGTTACTTCAACACCAATTACCTCTTCTGATGGTGACTTTGATGCAGTTCCCGAGCCCGCTACACTTATACTGCTTGGTTCTGGATTGGTTGGTCTTGCAGGATTTGGACGTAAAAAGTTCTTTAAAAAGTAGTTTGTCGTGAACGCCATATTGCCCGATAATGGAGGAAGGCGTTTAGGCATTGAAAGGCGTCAATTCTCATATACTCAACATATTCCTGAACGAAGGTCGGACAAGAACAGAAGAAGCGGACTCGATAGAAGGCTAAAACCAAGAACAACGAAATAATAAATTAGATATTTAAAAAGGCAGGGTCAGCTAATGGCCCTGCTTTTTTTATTAGTGCAGGTTGCATATACCTGCTGAGACTGTCGAAAAACCCGAAAAAGGAAATTTGAAGACTTCAAGCATTTGATATTATTATATACAAATTTCAAAAAAATGTAGAAATCAGACTTTTTCGACAGTCTCGCTATATATGGCAGGAACTGTAGGCCTAAAATCTTTACAGATATCATAATGCCTGCTAAATAGTTTATTGGCTAAATTGGCAAGAAATGTCAGGTTTTGACAAATCTGATTTTCAAGGGGTAATCTCAAGATATCTGATTCAGGGAGAGATCTATGATTAAACTCGGCAATCCATATAGAGAAATGGCCACCACTTGCATGACGAGACCCATTGCAGAAAAGAAGATTGTCTGGAAGCGGTTTGAGTCGGAACCATTTGAAGAGAGGAGGTTCCAGGCGAAGGTTCTCTCCGGAAGGTTTATTAATTCTGCAGCGTCGGTTTTCCGGAAAGCCTACCCGGAAATCTATGGTTCTCCGCATGAGTTCGTGCTCATGCCGGAAAAATACGAGCAGCGCATTGCTCTCGACGAGAACTGGGAGGAAGATAGCCGGAAGAAGGTTTACTGCATGCCGGTGGTGGTGGAACTTGAAACCGACAGGGTGGTTGCAGCAACCATGCTCACGAAGATAGAAAAGAACCTCCAGGTTGAGTTTACCTTTGCAGCAACGCGTCCTAATTATCGAAATAAGAAAATCATGCAGAACTTAAGAGCGATCACCTGGAAGACGGCCCTGTCTTCTGGGGCGGAGTACTTTACCACCTTTCTAGAGACCTGGCACGACATTACCCAGAAGTGGTGTATCAAGGACGGCTGGCAAGTGGCAGGAATTTTCCCGGGAAACTACGTGCGCTGGAAGAAACCGGATCAGGAATATCGGGGATGCACCATCCACTGCTACCGCTTTGTCCGTAATGGTGAAGCTTATGCTACCATTCCCGAAGAATGGAGCCTTACCCCAGAGTTCCGTGAACTCTGGGAAGTTATAGAGCGGATAAACAAGAAAAACAGACAGAAGGGGGATATTCCTCCATGGCTGGCGGAGATGGAACCATCGATACTAAAAGACTTTTAGAGTAATGGGGCAACTTAAGGATTTCTGGCATTATAACAAATCAATTCACCTTA
>PKTV01000099.1 GCA_002868985.1 Desulfobacteraceae bacterium
GTTTGCCGTTGGGATCTTTAAAGTCAGACAGGTCCTTGCCGTTCAGTGCGGGCTTGATGGGATGCATGACCATCTTTGGATGCATGTCGTTGATCCATATGTAACCGTTGTTGTTGTAACGCATATCTTTTATAATATTTAATGCCGACTGTTTTTTCTGATCGACTGTTAAATCAGATCTGCTATCTATGCTTTGTATGGCATTGTATGTAATATCTACGATATTTTTCAGTTTTTCTTTGTAGGCTTGGGCCACCTTTTGTGAATCATGTGCTGAGTTATAACTGGATTCCATAATGGCATAAGTGTTCTTTACAAGATCTTTAAGCTTCTCTTTTTTTTCCGTCATCATCATTGTCTTTACGGAAGCGATCTCTTCTTCTCCTCTTTTTCCCAAAGAATGAATTGACATTATCAAACTGATTATTCCCATCAACAAAAGCCCTGACAGTGAAAAAACAATTATCTTTTTATTAATGTTCATAGTTTAATCCTCTTTTTTACATCTGTTTAATTTTTAAAGCCGATTTGATTGCTTTTAAATATTAAGCGTTAATTTTTTATTGAAAATTGTTGTCATCGATGGGTAATCCAGTCGATGAATTGTCCATGGACCCATCAATTTAAATGTTTACTGTGAAGATAATTATGAACGCTTCGCATTAGTTTTTCTCTGTCAAGCTTGATTTGATAGTCATCGATACCAACGACTTCTCCTTTTGCAATATTTTCTTCACCGGCCATGGTGGTTAAAGCGATGATCGGCAAATCGGCAAATCGCTTGTCTTTCCTTATCTTTTCTGAAAGTTCGTAACCATCAAGATTCGGCATCTCTATATCCGTTACGACAAGAGTAACCTCTTCAGAATGTTCTAAAAGAAGATTCCATGCCACAATTCCATCTTCGGCCCCGATAACGTTGTATCCTTCTTCTTCCATAAATCCCTTGACCTGATTTCGAAAAAAGTTAGAATCCTCTGCATAAAGGATTGTAATATTTTCTCCTTCAACATTCTGCAATGTTTTCCTGTCAGGAAACCACTCCGGATTTAAAGTATGTACCAAACCATATACATCCACAAGCAAAGTGGTGTGGTCACCAATGATGGTAGATCCCAAGATTCCCTGTTGTTTTAACGTTTCGTCATCGACTTCAACAGAGATTTCTCTGGCATCTACAGGCCCTACAGCCATAATGCCGACTTCTCTATCTGCGATGTTAACCACTATGACTAAAAGATCCTCTTTTATAGCCATGGGTTTTACCTGCGCAACTTGGTCTATGGTAAAGAGTGCAAGGCTTCCACCTCGATATTTCATCACTTTTTTACCGCCAACTTCTTCGATGTCTGTATTTTTTATTTTTTCAATACGCTCGACATGATTAATGGGAATGGCAAATTGTTCTTCATCTGCACCCCTGAAAACCAGAATGGACTGTCTGTCTTTTCTGGTTCTATCAACCTCATCGTTTTCCATGGCCACTTCAGTCGCTCTGTCGGATCGTTCAACAGAAGTTAAACCATAAATATTAGCAAGATTTGCAACATCGAGAATAAGTGCAACACGGCCGTCACCCATAATGGTTGCACCGGCATATTCTTTGCAAATCTTTAGATGGCGACCCAGCGGTTTGACAACGATCTCTTCGGAATCATTCAGTTCGTCGACAACGAGCCCGTATTTCATTGCGCCCGTGGAAACAACAACGATATTCAGCGCACTTGATGCATGATAACGTCTGTCTTTTGGATTCCGTTTTACTTCTTCTGGAATCCTGTCCAGATTTTCTTTTTTATGAGTTTTGATCTTTGAGGTTTCAGTATCAGTGTAATCTTCATTAAAGTACGGGCTCTTTTTGGATCTTCGATCAGAGATGTTTAGACGCCTGTCAGTTTTTGAGCTTCCATCTTGATAATTAAAATAAGTCGATTCAATTCCAATCATGTCGGCAAGTTTTATTAACGGCAAAAGTTTACCACGCAGCCTTACCACTTCGGCATCTCCAACGATTTCCACTCTGTCTTTTACCTGATTGGCTGGAATCCTTAACAGCTCTTCCAGATTTACTTGCGGAATGGCATAGCGATCACCACCGGCAACGATAATCTGGCTAGGTATAATGGCAAGGGTCAACGGTAGCTTTATTCGGATCGTTGTCCCCTCTCCAAGTATAGAGTCGATATCAACCACGCCGCCGAGTCTGTCCAGATTTGTTTTGACCACATCCATGCCCACGCCGCGCCCCGAGACATCCGTTACTTTTTCAGCCGTGGAAAAACCGGGCATAAAGATAAGGTTTACTTTTTCTTTATCGGACATCATTCTTGCCTGATCTTCTGTAACCAGTCCCTTTGCCGTCGCAGTTGCTGCCAGTTTCTGCCCGTCAAGCCCTTTTCCATCGTCTGAAATTTCGATATTGACCTGCCCTGCTTCATGATACGCTTTTAAGATAATTTTTCCCGTAACATTTTTTCCAGCCTCGTTTCGATCTTCAGGAAGTTCAATTCCGTGATCCACAGAATTCCGAACCAGGTGGGTTAAAGGGTCACCGATAGCCTCTATAATGGTTTTATCCAATTCAACTTCTTTGCCCTTTAAAGATAATTCTATATTCTTGCCCAAGTTGCCTGCCAAGTCTCGAACAACACGCGGAAATTTATTAAATACGATTCCAATATTCTGCATCCGGGTAAGCATTATGGCCTCTTGCAGTTCTGATGTAATTAGATCTATTCTCTGGCCCGAGGTTTCCGCAGATCTGGGATCACCGGAAGATATGGCCTGGAGAAGTTGATTTCTGCTAAGTACAAGCTCTCCAGCCAGATTCATGAGCGTGTCCAAAAGACTTACATTTACCCTTAAACTCGAATCGGAAGCTCCCATAGAGGTTTTTGTATCTTCAACTTTTATTTCAGATAGATCTTCTTTTTCAGGCTCTTCTTCATTTAGACACTCCACAACTTTTTCTTCCTGGATCTCACTTGTCGTTTTCAAAGGCTCATTACCGCCATATTCATCTTTTAACTGCTGTTCAGAATACAACACATCCGGATCAGGGTCGGAATATTCCGCTATGGATTTGACTTGAAGGTCATCAGTCAGTTCGAAAATCTGTTCTTCATTTATTTCAAAAATCAAGTTAATATCTTTCGGGCCTACAAGGGTTGAAAAGAGTACGTCAAATGGGAATTGATCCGGAAGTTCTTTTTCCTGAAGAAAACCAAAAGCATCAATATCAACATGTTTATCAAGAATAGTACCGGTGGAAGTCATATCAGTTATGAGGTCAGAAAGTGTTTTATTTTTCGAATGAATATCATGAATCAAATCAAATCGAATCAGGTATATATTCTTTCCACCTTTTTTTCCGTCTGAAATCATATCTTCGGTGATGGCAAAGCTGTTCATTTGGTCAGGCAGTGAAATAAATTCAGGTTGCGAGGAATCATCAAACTTTTCGGTTTCGTTTTCTACCGCCGCTTCTTTTTTTGCAGGATCTCCATTTGTAACCGATAAAAGTGATTCTATATGATTCGAAATATCGATATCGTTGCTCCGTGTAATATTGTTTATAAGTTCTACAAGCGCATCTGAGGCCAGTAAAAGTATGTTGATGATCTCTGCATTGGGAACCATTTCACGGCTTCGAATTTTTCCCAAAATATTTTCCATCTCGTGTGTAAGGTTTTTGATGTTGGTAAGACCCATAAAACCAGCACCACCTTTAATGGAATGTGCAGCACGGTATACCTTGTTTACCAGGTTTTCGTCGATATCGGCCCCACCAGCTTCAATCGCCAGCAAATCATTCTGAATATCCGCAAGATGTTCTAACGATTCATCTATAAATATCTGCATGGTTTCATCAAACTGAATGCTCATTTAAAACCTCCTGGTCTAGAAAATGTCATAATTTTATGAAATATATATTTTTATAGAAGTCGATCATTGACTAATCGTTTTGTTTTTGGTTCATCTGTTCAATTTCAAAATGTTTGTTCAGCCCAAGTGCATCGAAAAGGGTGTTGATTTCATCCGGAACATTTTTAAGCAAAAGTTTCGCTCCGGCATTGTTCATCGTATTGTGAGTTGCAGCAATAACGCTCAGGCCGACAGGGTCAACTGATGTTACATTCACAAAATCCAGCGTTAGTTCCGTGATCCATTGCTCTATAATTTTATGCAGTTTCTTATTTAGACTTTCCGCCTTTGAAGCGACGACATCTTTGCCTGGACGAACACTTTTTTTGGTCTGACTTTTCTTGTTCTTTGCCATTGCTTTCTCTCACTTTTCAGTTAAATATTTATCTATCAATAATGATTACCAATTGCAGGCATAACAATCGTATCTTTTCGAACTCAGGAATATCAAAATACGTGCCATTCATTTCTAATTAACAATAAAAATAAGTGAAAACCGTAAAATACGACGCCCTAACTCTTGGAAATAGTATTTTGTAGAATATTGGCTTTTATGGATTTTACTGTGATAGCAAGATGTTTAACCGGTTTACCGTCGTTGTATTTTTTTCGATTTTTTAAAGATTCACACAACCGGTTTTTTTAAGATTCAAAAGCCAATTTCGGTTTGAAACAATGAGAAATCCTATTCGACGTGTTTTGATTCGTCACTTCCTTGACGTGGTCCGATGATTTTTTGACGATTACAGCAGTTTTAACCTGATTTTTGTTGATCAGCCCATATATAAGCCTAATTTTGTGTCTTTAATTACAATCAAGTCCAAGAGAATGTCTCAGGACTGGACAATTTTTATTGGCTTTTTACAATATTTGGGCGCGAAACTTGAGTTATTGACATGTTGACTGTAGTTAGATAATTATAAATAGTTAAAATACACTAAAGAGCTAATTTTTTATTCTTTTACGGTATCGGAATCTACACTTATGAAGCCGTTGTCCGCTCAGAATTTTTTACAATCCAGAATCAATCGATTGGTGCGCAAATCTAGCGCTGATTATAGCAAAACCATAGGTACGATATTAAGGAAAAGAGGTATAATTACCGAGGAACAACTCCAGAATGCCCTCAAAGTACAAAAAGATAAACTCTATACGTTGGGCAAGGCTGTTCGCTTGGGGCAGATCATTGTTGAACTGGGTTATGCATTAGAAGAAGATCTGGTTAAGGCGGTCAACGATGAATATCAAATTTCGGTTAACACACTGACCGACGACATCAGTGGTCTTGTCAAAAAAAAACGCGAAAGCTTTGTTGAAGGTCTTCCTCCACTACGTATTCCCATCTGGCTACAGTTTTTTGCCGCAACTATGGTAATTATTATTATCACCATTCTTGTAATGAGCTTTTTTATTCTGAGTCAGCAAAGAGAAAGGCTTTACAACCAAACCTTAAGAATCGGCAAAGTCAGCCTAAACTATTTTAGCGGGAATGCGTCTATTCCGCTTATTGAAGACAATATTTTAAGACTTAACACATTAATAAAAGACGCCACTCATGTTGAAGGATTTCTCTATGCAATTATCGTTGACCACAATCAGACAATAAAAGCACATACAGACATAAACAAAATCGGGAAAACTTTTAAGAAATTTGCACAAATTACCGATGTAAGAAAAGAAGAAGACGTTACTTATTTTAATTACTTTTCAGAATCAGGTGAGCATGTTTTAAATTTAACTCGCACTATATTATTTAATAAAAAGGAGCTGGGTGAAGTCCATGTTGGGGTTTCCATCGATTTTATTGAAAAATTAATCCTTAAAGCACAACTTACAATTATCGGGATAACCTTTTTCATTATTATTATTGGAAGTGGTGTTGCAGTTTTTCTTGGATTCCATTTTTCACGCCCAATTTCCAACCTCGTCGAGGCAACCAGGGAAATCGGCTCTGGGAATTATCAACATAAAATCATCCTGGCAAGAAATGATGAACTTGGGGATTTGTCTACTGCATTTAATCGGATGGGTGAAGAACTCTGGAAAAACTCACTTATGCAGAAATCCTTTGGCAAGTATATCGGTTCCGAAGTTCTAGAGATGATCATGGCCAATCCTGAAAGTGCCTGGTTAAAAGGCCACAGAAGTGAAGCCACTATTGTTTTCATCGATATCAGAGGATTTTCAACATATTCCGAGGTTAAAGAGCCTGAAGAAATCGTTGAAAAGCTAAATCAATACTTTGAAATTGCCACACAGGTCATCCAGGATTATGGCGGGTATGTTGACAAGTTTATCGGTGATGCGGTCTTGGGTGTTTTTGGCGTTCCGGTCTATCATGAAAACCACGTGTTAAGAGCCGTAAGTGCTGCCAGTGATATGCAAAAAGCATTTTTTGAAAAACACGAAAATGAAAATGATCTCCTTCAATCCGTAGGGATTGGGATAAATACAGGTGTTGTCGTGTCAGGCAATATCGGATCACAAAATAGAATGGAATATACCGTTATTGGTGACAGCGTAAACCTGGCTGCACATATATATCGACTGGCCAACCCCGGTCAAATAGTTATAAGTAAAAGTGTCTACATCCATCTAAAAGAGATGCTTGAGGTAGAGCCGCTTCCTCCACAATATATAAAAGGTCAATCGGAGCCCGTGGAAACTTTCAGACTGCTGGACATACGGGAGAACCATCATGTCTGAAACGGCAAATATAAAAAAAACTATTTTAATAAATATCTTTCCGTTATTTTTTTTACTCCTTGCGGGCTGTTCATTAAAAGGATTGATTTCCCACAATACCCATCAGGCCCATGTTTCTGACGATTTTGTTATAGTAAAGTCAACCGCTCAAGATACATTTTCTTCCCTTGCCGCCCACTATTTGAAAGATCCGGACAAAGGTTGGCAAATCGCTGAATTTAACCGAATGACAACGCTTATTCCCGGCCAAGAACTGATCATTCCATTATCACCATTTAACAAAGGCGGTCTGAAAGCCGAAGGTTATCAAACGGTTCCTGTGTTGGTCTACCATAATTTTTCAAAAAAAAGATCTGATAAAACAGCGGTGGGTCAAGATGACTTTGAAGCTCAGATGAAATACCTGAAACAAAACGGCTATCATGTTGTTTCAATTGATCAATTATTAGATTTTATCGATTACAAGGAACAACTCCCTGAAAAATCGATTGTCATAACATTTGACGACGCATGGCGCTCTATCTTTGATGTCGCTCTTCCCATATTAATAAAATACGGTTTTACCGCAACATTTTTTATCTACACGGATTTTATCGGCGGTGGGAAAGCCATGACCTGGAAACAAATCGAAACTCTTTCAAAAATCGGGTTTGACATTCAATGTCAAACGAAGACTCATAGGAATCTGGCAGTTCCAAAAAAGAATGAGTCATTCAAAGAATATTTTGAATCCATTGAAATGGAGATCGGTTATCCCAAAAATCTGCTTAAAGAGAAACTGAATATAGATTGTAAATTTTTGGCATATCCTTATGGAGAAACCAACAATCTTGTCATTGCTTTACTAAAAAAACATGGTTACAGGGCAGCGTTTGCCATTGACCGAAAACCGAATCCATTTTTTATTGACAAATATAGAATCTACCGTTCTGTAATATATGGTAGCTATAACATGGATAAATTTAAAGATAATTTGTCTGTCTTTCAGAAGAACGAATTGAAATGAAAAAATCGATACATGTAATTTTGATGATCTTTGTTTTTTTTCTATTTTTCGGATGGGCAGGCCCACTTGATTCTTTCGGAGATGTTGGCCAAAAGGTTCCTGAAAAAACACAGAGAAATAAGTCGGTTTTTCACTCTTCTTATTACCTGAAAAAAGCAACGACATATGAAAAAAACGACGAATTGCAATTGGCGCTTTTCTTTTTGAAAATTGCCGCTTCATTAAATCCTGAAGACATGGAAGTTGTCGGAAAAATATCTGATTTGAAACTGGCCATTGACAAGAAATCTAATAACTATTTTAAAAAAGGGGAACGATTTTATATCCAAAAAAAAATAGACGGGGCTCGCAAGCAGTTTCTGACCGCTCTAAGATACAACCCAGATCATAAAGACACCCTGGATTATCTGAAAAACAGGTTAATTCCCAAGGAATATATAACTTACACCTTCAAAAAAAACGACTCGCTAAAAATCATTTCCAATAAATTTTACAAAGACCCTGAATTGGTTTTTCTAATCGTATATTTTAATAATTTCAAATCCGATACCGAACCCGGACCAGGAGAAATACTAACAATTCCCATTCTGGAGCCGGGATTTAATCAAAACTTCGGCGATCGTCGTCAAGACATGATTTCGGCACAGAACCTGTTGGGAGAAGAACGATTCCAAGAGGTTATCGTTATCACCAAAAAAATACTGAAAAATGACCCTTTAAACAAAGAGGCCATCAAATTAAAAAATGAGGCCTTTTATCGAATTGGAATACAGCTAACCCGTCAGGAAAAATATTTTGAAGCGCTAGATACGTTCAAAAAAATTACGCCCGAATATGACGGCGTGAATGGTGTCATTCAACAAGCTATTCAGCAAGGTCTGCTAAAAGCTGAGAACCTTTTAAAAGAAAAGAAATATGAAGAATCTATAGAATTTGCCGAAAAAATTTTGAGCTATGACCCATCAAATACAGCAGCTAAGAAACTTATTAGCACCTCCCTTTGCCAACAAGGGAAAAATTTGTTAATCCGAAAGAAATATGACGAAGCATTACACGTGCTAGATAAAACAGACCCTGCAGACGATTGTGCTGAAAAAATTAGACTTGCTGTTAAAGAAGCGATAAAACAACAAGCTGAAGCACACTACATTCAAGGGGTCAAACATTTTCTGAATGAA
>PKTV01000216.1 GCA_002868985.1 Desulfobacteraceae bacterium
ATTCTGCCTTTCGGCAGTGCTTCGCGCCCGGCAAAAATTACAGTTAGCTAATATAGCTCTCCTTAACCCTATCCTGAATGACGGGACGCAAGGAGCATACCGGTCAAAAAAAAGGCCAGGGGACGCGCATACACCCGGCCTTTTTGACTAAATTCGAAAAACTGGCGCAATATAAGCAGACAAATATAGCTTGTCAACCATAATTTTTCAGAGATTTTATTGGATATCAGTAAAAAAAGAGCTCTTGATTTTTTATTTAAAAGTTGTCAATTTATTTTAAAGGTTGCCACTTTACTTGCAATATGTTCTCCCAAAATTAAACAGATACGCATATTCCAATATTATTAATGAAATATTTTGAAAAAGTGATACAATACGACATATATTTTATCCTGGTGATGTTTTTATTAAAATAGCAATACAACCTCCTAAAGATATTTGATTTGTAATACAATGGCGCAATTTGGGAAAAAGTTACAAACAAAAGGGATTACATCTCACATGATTATCAAAGAAGCCATAAAGGTTTTAAAAATAGAAGCTGAAGGGATCTTAAAGCTCGCAGATCGAATTGATGACAACTTCCCTAAAATGGTGGAGCTTATCTGTAGTTCCAAAGGAAGATTGATCATCAGCGGCATTGGCAAATCCGGTCTGGTGGGTCGAAAAATTGTCGCCACCTTAAACAGCACAGGAACACGGTCCCTTTTTTTGCATCCTGCTGAGGCCATGCATGGCGATCTCGGTATCGTGGATTCGGATGATATATTCATCGCACTTTCCAATAGTGGAGAAACCGATGAGCTGAATTCACTCCTACCCAGTATACGAAAAATCGGATGCACCACTATCGCCTTTACCGGGAACAAAACGTCGACACTGGCCAAACATAGTGACATCATCATCGATGTTGGCGTGGAAAGGGAAGCCTGCCCCATGGGCCTTGCACCAACCGCCAGTTCAACCGCGCTGCTTGCCATGGGAGACGCCCTTGCCGTTACCCTGAGCAACAAAAAACAATTCAAATCATGCGATTTCAAAAAAATTCATCCCGGAGGTATTTTGGGGCAGCGGCTTTCACGTAACGTTCAAGAAATGATGCTAACCGGAGCTTCAATTCCACAGGTTCCCGAAGGAACCTCCCTGGAAGATGCTGTAAAGGAAATCAATCGACTGGAATTAGGGGTAACACTTGTTATTAGATCAGATAAAAAACTTGCCGGCATCTTTACCGATGGTGATTTAAGACGTCTGATTGCCGATAAGAAATCTATTGTTGATTTAACTGTTGAGGACATTATGACAAAAAATCCACGAACCGTCACACTGAATTCTCCGGCCTATGATGCCCTGAACATGATGGAAAAACACCAGATCACGGTACTCCCCATAACAAACACTAAAGGAGAAGTTCAGGGGATTTTACACTTGCATGATATTTTAGGCAAAGGCGAATTTAAATTCAACGGCACATAGCCTGGCCAAGCCGGAAAAGTTACAAGTGATCTAAAGTTGCTGTTGAGTCGCTACGCTCCGGCTATTTATATTAAATAAAATTGACAGAATACCTTAACCCTGGCCCAGACCGATTACCAATACTCTATACTAATAAAAGTCATGTTTGTATTGATATATAAGTCAGATCAATATATTAACGATTCGCACCAGGGCGGGCTTTAGGCATTTTAGATCACTTTAGGCACTTTTCACTCAATGAATTTAGAATTTTTTGTCATAAAACACACAAAATCCCAAGCTAAAAAACTAAGAGGATATAATGAAATTTGAGGCCATTGACACCACGATTCCAACCCTCGGGCCCCTTAGAGTGCCATCTCCGATCAAAAGAGGGGAAAAGAATACGCTTAGACGAAGTTTTGTAAATGATACGGACAAAGTTGTTCTAGACGTAAATGTAAACAATATTATGAAAATGGTTGCCGATGGGAAAGAATTGCCTGCCTTTGAACTGGCCGGCCCTAGAGAGAAATTATATTTCGATCCGAGCAAGCTCAGGTGTGGCCTTGTAACTTGTGGTGGGCTTTGTCCGGGTTTAAACGATATCATTCGGGCCATTGTTCTGGAGCTTTTCTATGGTTATGGCGTGAAAAATATTTTTGGCTTTAAATACGGTCTTCAAGGTTTCATTCCCAAATACATGCATGAAATTATGGATCTCAAACCGGAGACTGTCGTCAATATACATGAAATGGGCGGCTCGATTTTAGGATCATCAAGAGGCCCTCAACCGATAGACGAAATCGTCGACTCCCTTGAACGGATGAACATCGGCATACTTTTTATGATCGGTGGTGACGGAACGCTCGTAGCCGCCACTAGAATCACGGATGCCATAACCGAAAGAAATCTGAAAATCAGTGTGGTCGGAATTCCAAAAACCATCGACAATGATATTCACCTGGTTTCCCGTTCTTTTGGCTTTGATACCGCAGTGGATGTTGCAACCCAGGCCATCAGGAGCGCGCATAATGAAGCCGCCGCATACCCCAATGGAATTGGTCTTATTAAACTGATGGGAAGAAACTCGGGTTTCATCGCAGCGACCGCCGCACTGGCCCAACAGGATGTAAATTTTGTGCTTGTACCGGAAGTGGATTTCGATCTTGAAGGACCGAATGGCCTCTTTGCCAACCTTGAAAAGCGTCTGGATCAAAGAGGACATGCTGTGATCGTGGTGGCAGAAGGAGCCGGTCAAAAGTTTTTTGAAAACAACACCACTCAACGGGATGAATCCGGGAACATCAGACTCAAAGACATAGGTTTTTTTCTTAAAGACGCCATAGTATCTTACTTTCATGCCAAGGGCATCGATGTATCTCTAAAATATATCGACCCCAGTTACATGATAAGGAGTCTTCCTGCAAACGCCAATGACAACGTTTTCTGTAGCTTTTTGGGCCGCGATGCAGTTCATGCGGGCATGGCGGGAAAGACAAAACTCCTCGTTGGCAGCTGGAACAATCATTTTGTGCATATCCCCATGAGTGCCTCGGCAGGAAAACGAAAAAAGATGGGTTCCAAAGGAAAACTTTGGCTCAGTGTCCTTGGATCAACGGGTCAGGGATCACTCAAAAACGATTGATCCATCTCCTTTTATAACCGCAACCAAGGCATTAAGGGTTCGCTCAAAAATAAACTCACATTACCGCTTCAGGTATAATTAAATATTTGCCACAAAGGCTCTAAGACCCGCCCGCCTCGCCTAAGGCGAAGCCGATGGCGGGCAGGCACAAAGGATATATTTATTATTCTTTCTTCGTGCCTTGGTGCCTTAGTGGCAAAATAGAAAACGTTTTGTTAAAAAAGCAAAAAATTCAATTTTAAGTAACTAATTTACGGATGAAGGGTGAAGCAATCGATATATGACAGCCGAATGTTTATCTGCAGCCCCCTTGTTTAACATGACCGCTTCTCTGGCCAACTTACCGACAGCATCCGCCTCATCGGGATGGGTCAGATAATATAGCATTCTTTCAGCCAATTCCCGATCATCTTTGACCTGGATACCGCCACCCGTTTTATCGAGAACGGCCTTAGCATCCAGAAAATCGTCCATTGAAGGCCCATAAAATACGGGTTTGCCCCACACAGCCGCTTCAAGAATGTTCTGGCCTCCCAGAGGCTCTAAACTCCCACCACAAAAAACAATTGAAGCAATACTGTAAGTAGATTGCAGATCCCCGATGGTGTTAATGATTACGACAGGGGCCGTCCTCAAGCAATCAGGTTTGTCAATTTCGGTTTTTAATTGATATGAAAGATTTTTTGCTTTAACCATATCGATGATATGTTGAATTTTTTCAATATGCCTTGGTGCGATAATCAGCAGAGTTTCTGGTAGGGTTTGAAGGATTTTTTCATAAACATTCACAATGATCTCATGCTCTGAGCCCCGGGTGCTACCAGCGACCAAAACCGGTTCATTCCCTTTTAGGTTGTATAGCTTTTCATTTTTACCCTTAAGGGAGGGGACAGCCTGCCGCAGCAAGAGATCATACTTTGCGTTTCCATTGATCTCAATTTTCTTTTTGGGAACGCCCAGCATCATCAATCGCTGGGCATCTTCTTCCCGAATCATGCTAAACATTTTAATTTGATTTAAGGCTTCTTGAATTAAAAATCGAATCTTTAAATATCCCTTAATGGATCTGCCGGAAATTCGTCCATTTACCAGTGCAATTTTTGCTCCCATTCTGCGGGCTGCCAACAACCAGTTCGGCCAAATTTCAGTCTCGAGAAAGACCAGGATATCCGGCCGGATCGCTAAGAGTGCTTTTCGAACAGAAACGATAAAATCAAGTGGTGCATAAATACAGGTTATCTCTGGACCAAATCTTTCCCTGGCCCAAGACTGACCGTGTTTTGTTGTCGTTGATAGAATTATGCCACAATCCGGAATTAATCGTCTCAGAGATTCTATAATCGCCACCGCTCCGTTCACTTCTCCCACTGAAGCTGCATGGATCCATATTCTTGGAGAACCTGAAATGGCGGCCACAAGTGACTTGGGGTAAAATCCGAGGCGCTGACCTAAGCCATCTCTGAAGCGACCGGTCAGGCGAGTGTAAAGCCAGAAGGGCGGAAATAAAATGAAAAATAATACTACGTTAAGAAAGTTATACGCTTTATAAGCGAAATTCATACACTTAACGTTGCTCCAATTCTACAAAACGTTGACCTCTTATTTGAAGAAGATATAGATCTTTAATGGCGTCCCCATTGTTATCAAAAGATGTTAGGCCGGTTACTCCCTGAAAACCTGCGAGTCGCTTGAGTTCATTTTTAAGCACACTTCTAAATCGAATATCGGACCGGCTAACCATCTGAAACAGTATCAAGGCGGTATCATAAGCCGCTGCTTCTATGAATCCCGGCTTCTGGTGAAAAATTTCATTATAACTGTCGACAAATTGTTTGACATTTTTCGACCTGCTTTCGGGAAAAAATCCATCCGGCATGATGGCGCCCTGGGCATGTTTGAAGGTCATATCGATCAGACTGTCTGAATGCCATAAATTGGTTCCAAAAAGATATATATCCTTAACATCGTAAAAAGCAAGCTGCGGAATAATAAGACCTGATTTCTTAGGCGCATCGGGAATAAAAACGGCATCAAAATCGACGATGGCCTCCGGCCCTTCATTCTCTTTCATATTCCAACTTTCAGAGTCTTCATCCAAGGGCGAAAGAAGGGTTTCTACAATATTTTCTTTTATTGTTTCATCGGTTTCATTTTCATTCGCTGTTTCATCGATATTTTTTAGTTCTTCAGGAACTTCATAATATAGACCCACCAGCTTTTTAATGGGATCGGCAAAATCGGTCCCATCCGGTCTATACGATTCAACGCCGACAACTTTGCCCTCATGGGCAATTACCTCATCCCAAAAAAGGTTCATAAAGGTTTTGCCATACTTTTCGTCAGGATAAAGGATCGCATAACTTTTAAGGCCAAGCTCCTCAACAGCATAAGACACCAGAGCCTTAACCTGCATGCCGGGGGTAATAAAATTTCTAAAAACATATTCTCCAATTTCGGGAATACTATCCTTCTGTGTCAAAGTAATTATCGGTATCCCATGATTTTGTGCCTCTCTGGCAGCGGAACCGGACGTAACAACCGGCCCGATGATAGCGGCAACGTTTTCTTCGAACAATTCCTTCACTGCCACAGCAGCTTTAACCGAATCAGAAGCCGTATCCTTAACAATTATCTTGATGGAAGGCTGGCGGTTTCCGGCATTAAATTGGTTGAAAGCGAGTTGAATACCCTTTAGCGCCCCGTTGCCGTATATTTTATAAGGACCGCTTAAAGGAAGTAAACATCCTATGGTGTAACGGCTGTAAACAGACCTTTTATTAATTGATGCAATGAGGCTTTTTGCCTGCTGCATATTTTCGTGTTCCGGGAATTTTGCTGTAAAGGCCGTTAAAACCTTCAAGGCTTCATCATATCTTTCTTCCTCGGCATAGTTAAGCCCAAGCTGAAACATAAGATACCCTTTTAGGGCGTCATCTTTCACCTGGTTAAAAAGAGTCGCGATATCTTCAGGCTCAAGCCCCCAGACAGCGTCCTTCAACTTCTTGACAATGCTGTCTTTTTCCAGATCCTTTGATTTTCTTAGTGCCATGATATAGTAATTGACAGCGTCTTTTGGAGAACTCATGGCCTTGTATGTGTCGCCAAGCAACACATACGTTCTGAGAATGTGAACTCTGGAAGGTTTTTGTTCTAAAAAATGGGGCGCCTGTTCGATGACGTTGCCATATTCTCCTTGGTTGTAATGCGTGGCAAGTATTTCAAACCGGGCATCGGGTACAAAATGACTGCCTGGGTATTCGTCGATTAGACGTTGATAGATGAGGCGCGCTTGTTCAAAATCTCCGAGAATCGTATGAATTGATCCCATTTTCATCAAAGCGGCATCGGCCAAAGGCGCATCAGGGAATCGTTCGTAGTATTCCCTAAATTGGGCCAGGGCTTTTTCGTAAGATTTTTCCTGCAATATTTTTTCAGCCTGTGAAAAAAGTTGATATCCAGGACCAACTTTTTCGGGAACCGGCTTTATCGCGCATGCCCCTAAAAAAAGGGCTGCCATCAGGAGCAGAATTATTTTAGTCGGTTTCATAAACAATTTTTTAATGGTTGAGTAATTGTTATCACTTGATGTTTACCCCTATTTTGCGGCAAAGGCAAGCACAACCTGAATCCTTTACTTATCCTTGCCAAGGACCTTATATAATGTTATAAACCACAACCTTTGATAACGGATAGGTGAACTTAGAGGCTTCGCCCCAATTGGAATAGTGGAATGATGGAGTAATGGAATGATGGGTTTGAAGGAGTTTTTTACAATTTAAATGTTTTATTTCCGCCTTTACCCCCAATATTCCAGCATTCCAGTATTACATTCTTCCATTCTGACAGCATAAATAGGTTGCAATTAAAAAACTGTATTTTTAGGAAGTTGTAGAATTTCCGAAACGTTTAATTAGGGCCATCAACAATAACAACATATTATCACAAAAATTATGAAAAACCAAAATCCAAAACAACCACGGTCATCAATGAATGAAAAATCTGTAAAACACAACGTTGATCAGGAACTCGAACACCTGAGACTGCATATCGACGCCATCGATCAACAGATCGTTTCTCTGCTTTCCAAGCGCCAGGCTGAAGTCGAACGCGTTGTTCAGCTCAAAAAAGCACACAATATCCCGGTTTATCACCCTGCAAGGGAAGAAAACTTGATCTCTCACCGTCGCAACCAGGGATCTAAGGCCGGTCTTGACCCGGATTACATTGAAGAGATTTACCGCCGTATCCTTCGCCAGTCAAGGGCAGAACAAACCGCCCAAATGGCTCAGAAAGGGATCCGAGCCGGAGCGTCCATCCTTCTCATCGGAGGCCTGGGGAGCATGGGACAATATTTTCATCAATGGTTTGCGAACGCCGGTTATCAGGTACGTGTCCTGGACCATAAGGACTGGCCGGATGCAGATCGACTCTGCCAGGGTATCGAACTGGCAATTATCAGTGTCCCCATTGAGTTATCCGTCTCAGTGGCCGAAAGAATCGGCCCTCATCTGCCCGCAGATTGTGTTTTAGCAGATATCACCAGCATAAAAGAAATTCCTTTAAATGCCATGCTCAAAGCGCATCAGGGCCCGGTAATCGGATTACATCCACTCTTTGGCCCTACCACCTCAACCATGGACAAACAGATTGTCGTGGTTACTCCTGGCAGGGACTCTGTCGGTTGTCAATGGCTGATCGATCAGTTCAGCGCCTGGGGAAGTATTATACTACAAGTCGACGCCAATGAACATGATAAGATCATGTCCATAGTTCAAACGGTGCGACATTTTGCCACTTTTGCTTTTGGTCAATTTCTCCGTCGCAAACAGATCGATTTGCCACGGACATTGGAGTTTTCCAGCCCCATATATCGCCTTGAACTCGGGATGGTGGGTCGTCTCTTTGCTCAGGATCCATCCCTTTATTCAGAAATTATATTCGCATCACCTGAACGGTGTACCCTTTTAAGAGAATACCTTGATTCTTTGACAAAGAATCTCGATATGATCGAAAAGGGTGACAAAGAAGCGTTTCTTGCTGAATTTAATAAAATCGCAGAATGGTTCGGACCGTTTAGTGAGCAGGCAATGCGGGAGAGCACGTATCTCATTGACAAACTGATCGAACGCTTTTAAAAACAAAGGAATTATTGAAACGTCAAATCATGTTTTTTCGACCCGCCCACTGTCTTGGATTAGCCAGTCTTCGCTTGACATAAACCCAGCTCTTTTGTAATCTTCGTTTGAAAAAATAAAAACCTTTGTTTCAAACCTCCAACTTCAATCAACCAACAGGGCCACGATTTCTGGAAATTGGATAGACATTTAATGCCTAAGAATCAAAGCCAAAAAAAAATCGGACAAGTGTCCGATACATCACCTCTTTACAACAGTAGAATCACCAAGACATATATAGAATATATCAAGAACAGTTATCCTGATCTGGATATTGATCCTATCTTAGAATATGCGGGCATGACCAGATATGAGATAGAAGACCAGGCTCACTGGTTCAGCCAAGATCAAGCGGATCGTTTTCAAGAAATACTGATTAAAAAGACAGGCAATCCAAATATCGCCAGAGATGCAGGACGTTTTACAA
>PKTV01000245.1 GCA_002868985.1 Desulfobacteraceae bacterium
CATTATTATCGTTATGAACAATATATTATTATTATATTTATATATTTATATAAAAAATAAGGAATAGATTATGAAGTTTAAAATTCAAAAAAACGATATCCTTGATGTACTGTCTAAAGTACAAGGAATAACCGGGCGAAAAAGCAACTTGGCTATTACATCAAACATCCTAATGAAGACAACAGATAAAGGGATAATATTGGTTGTAACGGACCTTGAAACAGGTTTCGAAGGTTTATATCCGGCAGACATAGAAAATCAGGGGATATTAACGATAAATTCAAGAAAATTTTACGAAATTGTTAAAGAGTTTCCAAGTGAAGAGATACAAATTAGTAAATCTGACAACTATTGGATTAAAATAGGTAATAATAACGTAGAGTACAATATTGTAGGTTTAAATCCGGATGATTTTCCAGAAACGCCAATAATAGAAGATATCGACTTTTTTACCATCGATTCTGAAGTTTTTAAAAAAATGATTGAAAAAACAGTCATTATTACCGGTGCTTCTGATGAAAAAAGAACCCATATCACCGGAATATATTTTGAAATTATTCATCAAGAAGATAAAGGCGTTGTGAGAATGGTTTCAACTGATGGCAACCGGCTTTCAAAAGCAGATTGTGTTTATGAAAAAGATAAACAACTGCCTCAGGACCTCGGGATAATTATCCCCAAAAAAGGAATGAATGAAGTTATAAAATTTTTAGATCCTTCAGGAACTGTTCAGATTGGTGTTAAAAACAATAATTTTATTGTCAAAAAAGATTATGAGACCGTCATTATAAGACTTCTTGAAGGAGATTTTCCTGAATATGGCGATATCATACAAAGAGGATCTTCTCACGCGATCCATTTGGATAGAAAAAAGTTTTTAATGATGCTAAAAAGAATGTCTATTTTATCTTCTGAAGATTACAAAGGAGTTATTTTTAATTTTAAAGACGACAATATTTCTATTACCACAACAAATCCGGACTTGGGTGAATCAAAAGAAGATATGGTTATAGACTATAAAGGCGATCCCATTGAAGTTGCATTTAATCCCAGATACATCATAGAAATATTGAGCGTAATTGATACCGAAAAGGTTGTTGTTAATATACTCGATAAGGAAAAGCCTTGTTTAATAGAAGGGGAAAACGATGATACATATTTAAGTGTCATCATGCCGATGAAAATATGAAAACAGAAGAAAACATATATAGCGCTGATCAAATAAAAGTTCTCGAAGGACTTGAAGCGGTTAGAAAAAGACCGTCTATGTATATCGGGAACGTTAGTATCGAGGGGCTTCACCATCTGGTCTACGAAGTCGTGGACAACAGTATTGATGAGGCCATGGCGGGTTATTGTGACTTGATAAAGATTATCATTCATACGGATAACAGTGTCAGTGTTGAAGATAATGGAAGGGGAATACCGGTAGGTATCCAAAAATCAGAGAATATGCCAGCCGTTGAAGTTGTTATGACAAAACTTCATTCGGGGGGTAAATTTGACAATCACTCATATAAAGTTTCTGGTGGACTTCATGGTGTGGGAGTTTCAGTGGTAAATGCGCTTTCAAGATTAATGGAAGTCGAAATTTATTCCGACAAGAAAATTTACCATCAGACTTATGAAAAGGGTAAAAAAATCAGTGAACTGAATGTTATCGGTAAAACAAAAAAAAGAGGTACAAAAATACATTTTGTTCCTGATACCGAAATTTTAGAAACGGATGACTTTAATTATGAGATTCTGATTCGAAGATTAAGAGAACTCGCTTTTCTAAACAAAGGGGTCAGATTAACCATAGAAGATGAACGCTCAGACAAAAAAGATGAGTTTTGTTATAAGGGCGGTATCGTGTCGTTTGTGGAATATCTAAATAAAATTAATTCACCGCTTCACAAACCAATATTTATGGAGGGTATAAAACACGACGTTCAGATAGAAGTCGCCATTCAATATAATAATACGTTCAAGGAAAAAATATTTTCTTTTGCCAACAACATCAATACGATTGAAGGAGGATTTCATCTTATCGGCTTCAAGGCGGGATTAACACGCACCATGAATCAATATTTAACAAATGGAAATCTTCCTAAAAATCTACAAGCCAAAATCAGTGGGGACGATATTAGGGAAGGTTTAACGGCTGTGATCAGTATTCGAATAAAATCCCCACAATTTGAAGGTCAAACAAAAACAAAACTCGGCAACAGTGAAGTAAAGGGGCTTGTAGAATCTCTGATCAACGAGAAGTTGAGTATGTTTTTAGAGGAAAATCCGTCCGTAGCCAAAAAAATAATTGCTAAAGCGGTTGATGCTTCGCGGGCTAGAGATGCAGCCAAACGCGCCAGAGACCTCGCTAGAAAACAGGGGGCTCTTGTCGATTCAACGCTTCCGGGCAAACTTGCCGATTGCCAGGTTTCGGAGCCATCGGAAAGAGAGCTTTTTATTGTTGAGGGCGACTCTGCCGGAGGCAGTGCAAAACAGGGACGCGATAGAAAATTTCAAGCCATTTTGCCTTTAAAAGGAAAAATCTTAAATGTTGAGAAGGCTCGATTTGATAAAATTTTACGAAGCGAAGAGATTAAAAATATAATTACCGCCCTTGGAACCGGTGTCGGTATGGAAGAATATAACATCGAAAAAATAAGGTATCATAAAACAATTATTATGACAGATGCTGATGTTGATGGATCGCACATCAGGACACTTCTTTTGACGTTTTTTTACAGACATATGCCCGAGATGATAGATAATGGCTACCTGTACATTGCCCAACCCCCGTTATTCAAAATCGGGAGAGGAAAGAAAGAACTTTATCTAAAAAATGAAAAAGAGCTGAATGATAATATCTTAAAAAGGACGTGTGATAAGAAAAACGTTAAATTCGGAGAAAGCGAAGATATTTTGTCGGAACACCATCTTTATATTTTTATGGCAAATTTATCTGAGTATTTTTCCATCATATCGAGATTTAAAGAAAAAGGAATTATCAGTGATCTAATTGAAACACTCTTTAAAGAAGGGGTTGAAAATAAAGATTTTCTGCAAGACAAACAGAAGATGTTGTACCTTAAAAACACGCTGAACAATAACGATTATAGTGTCAGTGAAATTATATGGAATAATGAAAGAAATATTTATGAAATGACCGTTACGCCGTCTTTTGATAAACAAAAGGAACTAAGGGTTGTCGATTTGTCGAGGACGATTAAACCTTTACATATCAGCCGAAATCTTGTTTATTCGAACGATTTTCAAAAAGGCCTGATGTTAAGCAAAGATATATTAAAAAATGATAAACCGCCATTTTTTATTTTTAATAAAGAAGATGATAAAAACGCTGTACGGATTGATGATAAAGAGCAATTGCTTTCCTATTTTATTAATGAAGGAAAAAAGGGGCTTGGCATTCAAAGATATAAAGGTCTTGGCGAGATGAATCCCACCCAACTGTGGGAAACCACAATGAATCCTGACAAAAGAACGCTGTTACAAGTAAGGGTTGAGGACGCCGTTGAAACCGATGAAATTTTTACCGTTCTCATGGGAGAGCAGGTAGAGCCCAGAAGAGAATTTATCAACAACAATGCCCTTGAAGTGAGTATGTTGGATATATAAAGATATCTGGTTTTAAGAACAGGATTAAAATGTACATTCATAAGATTCAAGTCAGAGATTTACCCGACCTTTGGTTTCAGGCCGTTCATGATATTCTTGACCATGGCAGAAAATTTAAAATAGATCGAGGGAGTTATGCAGGGCAGACGAGGCTCGAATATGATTTTTTTACCGGACACATAAAATACCCGGGAAACCAGCCGCTTTTACCCGACATACCGCCATCCTGTGGTATACCCAACCCGGTGGAAGAAGCGTATATATACGGCGGTGAAGGTTATGAAAGATCATACATCGAATATATCATGACCGGACAAAAAGAACCGGGTGAATCCTATACATATGGAGAAAGATTAACCCGGGCGCCGATCACAGAGGAAAAGTTTAAATGGTGGGAAGAAGGGGAAACGGAAATTATAGACAAAAGAGACGTGGACGGAAAAGCTGTTTTTGAGGAAGACGGCAAACTTTATTTAAATCAAATTGAATGGATCATCCAAACGTATAAAAAATTCGGGAGTAGAAACAACCAGATGGTGCTTCAAGTGGCACACCCTTCCGATCTAACCCTACTAGACCCGCCGTGTTTACGCGCCATAGACACAAGAATTCAAGATGGCGCGCTTCATTTCATCGTATATTTTCGCTCCTGGGATCTTTGGGGAGGAATGCCGGCAAACCTGGCTGGAATTCAAAATCTCAAAGAATATATGGCCGGAGAGATCGGCGTAAAAGATGGTGAAATGATTGTTGAGAGCAAGGGGCTTCACCTTTACGGCTATGCAGAAGAACTGGCGAAGCTGAGATGTATGAAAGCATAGGTATAAAAGAGCTGTTAAAATTCTATACTGTTGGGTGTTCTTGGAAAGGGAATAACATCCCGGATGTTGCTGATACCGGTTATCAACATAAGCAACCGTTCGAATCCAAGACCAAAGCCACTGTGTTCAACAGAGCCGAAACGCCTGGAATCCAAAAACCACCAGTAATTCTCTTTCGGCATATTCATTTCATCCATCCGGTTTTCAAGCACCTCAAGGCGTTCTTCGCGCTGGCTTCCACCAATAATTTCTCCAATTCGAGGCACAAGAACATCCATAGCCGCTACCGTTTGATGATCATCGTTTAAACGCATATAAAACGGTTTTATGGTTTTGGGGTAGTCATAGACAATTAACGGTTTTTTAAAGTATTGTTCTGTTAAATAGCGTTCGTGTTCGGTTTGAAGGTCTCTTCCAAAATCGATATCATATTCAAATTTTTTTCCAGATCTTTTTAATATGTCTACGGCCGAGGTGTAGGAAAGACGTTTAAAATCAGATGACGCTACATTGTCTAGGGTTTTTATCAAGGTTTTATCCACATATTTTGCAAAGAGTTCAATGTCATCGTTACATTCTTTAAGAACAAATATTGTTAAAAATTTTATCATTTCTTCAGCAAGATCCATATTTCCTTTAAGATCACAGAACGCCATCTCGGGTTCAACCATCCAAAATTCTGCAACATGTCTGCTGGTTTGAGAGTTTTCAGCTCGAAACGTTGGGCCGAAAGTATAAACATCTCCAAGGGCAAGGGCAAACATTTCTGCTGACAACTGCCCGGATACGGTTAGGTTTGTCTCTTTGCCAAAAAAATCTTTGGTATAGTCTGTTTTACCGTCCATAAAGGGCAAGTTATCCAGAGCCAGTGTGGTTACGCGAAACAACTCCCCCGCCCCTTCACAATCTGAGCCGGTGATGACGGGCGAGTGGATATATTTAAACCCTTTGTCTCTAAAAAATTTATGAATAGCGTATGATAACTCTGACCGGATTCGAAATGCGGCGCCGTATTTATTTGTTCGAGGTCTTAAATGAGCGATGGTTCTTAAAAATTCATCTGTGTGACGTTTTTTCTGAAGGGGGTAGGTTTCGGGGGCGACACTTAAAATTTCAACCGTTTCCGCTATAACCTCCCATTTTTGCCCGGAACCTTTAGATTCTGAAAGTTTGCCGGAAACAGCAACGGCAGATCCAGTGGAGAGTCTGGCAATGTTGGTATAATTGCTCAAGGTGTTGTCTGTAATTATCTGAATATTTTTCAGACAGGATCCGTCATTGACTTCAATAAATGAAAAACTTTTTGAATCACGGCGGGTTCGGACCCAACCCTTTATAAGAACATGATCGATGGGGGTTTTTGATTGAAGTAATGTTACGATTTTTGTGCGTTTCATCATAAGCCTCCATATCAATATAGTAAATTTTAACCATTTTGGGAGAAAGCATTGCCGATGTCAACGGTATTGTTTTTCAAGTGGGTTTCAATAATATCGATTCATATCACCTTTTCGAAAACACATGGTGATTATTATTCACGGCTAACTTGGCTAAAAGCACAACCAGGATATGGATTAGTGGAAAATTTTTGTCTCTAAATTTAATTAGTGCTCATCCACTGAGTATAGCGGACTATATTAAGTGTCCAATTCAGAAATGAGCAATTTTTGTTCAGATCAAGGCCGCACAAGGGTTTGGGGTGAGGCGTACAACATGTACGCCGCAGCCGGAAACCTGCGGAGAACGCAGATCAGGACAAAAAGAGCCATTTATGGATGGACACAGGTTATAATTTAACAGTTATATTATAAAGCTGGTCTTTTCGTTGTAATACGATAATCAATGACTTTTTATTGCGGTATTTAACAATCGCTTTTTTAAAATCATTAATATTTTTTATCGTTACTTCATCCATCTGCCGAATAACATCCCCGGGCTTGGCGCCGATACGGGCGAGATATGAATTGCGATTAATTTCCGTAATCACCACCCCTTCTTGTGCATGTGTCTTGTAAATATAACGATTTTTCTTGGAAAGATTTTTTACCGTGATTCCGAGGATGTTTTGAGCCAGGTCCAAAGCCAGCTCTGTTGGAAAGGATGAAGATTTCACTGCAACCGCCCTCGTTTTGCCATCCCTCCATATGTTTATATTAATGGCTTCTCCGGCTGAAATATTGCTCATTGCTGTATTAAAATCGTTTTGAGAAAGAATTCTTCGAGATCCAACAGATTGTATAATATCCCCCACATGAATGCCGGCTTTAAAGGCTGGAGCGGACTTTTCAGTTTTTTTAACCAATACACCTTTGACGTCCGTTGCTTTAAGATATTGGGCCAGTTCAGCATCCAAATCTTGTACGGTAACACCTATCCAGGCCGGTATAACCTCTCCGTATTTGATAAGGTCTGTAACAATCCTTCTGGCTTTGTTAATGGGTATGGCAAAACCGATTCCTTGGGCTTTGGCATATATGGCGGTATTAATACCGATAAGCTCACCATAAATGTTCAATAGCGGTCCTCCGCTGTTTCCCGGATTGATAGACGCGTCCGTCTGGATAAAATCATGGTAGAATGCATTGTCGGCCTTTATACTCCGATTTGTAGCGCTGATAACACCTGTTGTTACGGTGTTTGAAAAACCGAAAGGATTTCCGATGGCGATCACCGTTTCACCGATCATAAGATTGTTGGAATTGCCCATTTCAATAGCCGGGAGATCACCTTTGGAGGAAATACGCAATACGGCGAGATCGGAATCAGGATCTGCGCCTATAATTTGTGCTTTAAACTCACGCCCGTCTCTTAAAGCAACGGTAATAGTTGAACTTTTTACAATTACATGTTTGTTGGTAAGAATAAATCCCCGTTTGCCATCAATAATGACTCCGGATCCCAAACTGGTTCGTTTATATTTTTGTTCGAAACCAGGGTCAAAAAAGTCTTTGAAAAAAGATTCGAAGCCAGGATCCATTCCAAACCCGTAAAATGGATTTGCACGCTTGCGAACCTCAAACTCCGAGCTTATGTTAACCACTGCGGGACTGACTTTTCGAATGGCTTTCACAACCGCACTTTCGCTCAAACTTTCAGCGTTGAGGAAGGACGGTGTACTAAGGAAAAACGGGATAAAAAAAACAAGAAGGAAAACCGCTGAAATTATAAGTGTATGGTTTGACGATTTTATTTCTGGCATTTTGAGCTCCGGTATACTACGATTAAGTAAATCTAAATAGCACATTTTTTATTCAATTTTTTCACCCAGGTATTTCTGTCGGCCATTTAAATGGCGTGATTTTTGAGAAAACATATATCATGAGCATAAAAAGCATTCAAGATATCTTACCCCTGATAGAGCAACCCAGCCGATATTTAGGCTCTGAAATCAACACCATTAAAAAAGATCACAGCAAGATAGACTTATGCTTTGCACTTGCTTTTCCGGATCTATATGAGATCGGAACATCTCATTTCGGACTTCAGATACTGTATCATATCCTTAACAGCCACCCAAAGATTGCTGCTGAAAGGGTTTTTGCACCTGCACCCGATGTGGAGGAATATCTCAGATCATCCGGGTTATCGGTTGCTTCGCTGGAATCACAAAAACCGTTAAACGAGTTCGATATCATCGGTTTTAGCCTTCTTTATGAGCTTAATTATACGAATGTACTCAGCATATTGGACATGGCCGGCATTCCTTTTCATGCGCGACAGCGGGACGGATCATTCCCATTTGTTATTGCTGGTGGTCCTTGTACATGTAATCCCGAGCCGGTGGCAGATTTTTTTGATGCCATCGTAATTGGAGATGGTGAAAAAGTCATCTTAAAAATGTGCCAGGCCTGGCTTGAATGGAAGGAAGGGAACAGCCGCGATAAAGAAACCCTTTTGAGACAATGGTCTCACATTGAGGGTGTCTATATTCCGGAATTTTTTATTCCGGAATATAATCACCTTGGTTTTCAGACGTTAACGCCAAGATATCCGGATCACGATAAAATTAAAAAAGCGGTTGTTGGCGATCTTAATGAGGTGCCCTTTCCCGACACACCGATTATTCCATACGGTAAACCAGTTCATGATCGCTTGAGACTCGAGATATCA
>PKTV01000490.1 GCA_002868985.1 Desulfobacteraceae bacterium
GCTGAGCCCTTGTACTTAACATGATACCCTCAATAATCGGCTGGTTAACCTTTTTGTCTGATTGCCACTTAACAATGAACTTTGCCCCGGGGCCGCCCCTTTTATCAGATACTTTTAACAAATAATGTGTTGATTCAAGCGGCGATAGTTTTAATGGTTGCCTGATATATCTTTCCAATATTTTACCTTTTGAGTCGTAATAGTCCGCCTTTTGGATGGAAATGGAATATTTCGGGTCTGTATTGCGTATACTTAACATCCCGGAAAGTTCTAAAGCATGAAGCTTAACGCCCGAATAAACATTGGAATAAATCGAAACGTATACGGTTTCTCCTTTAGAAAGAGGTTCTCCGGCATTTGTATTTCCAACAAAAAACAAAAGAATAAATATCACCAATACAACACGTTTAATTATAAAAAACACTTCGCTTTTGGTTTCCATAACACGAACCTCCTTTAAACAGTTACGAACTGAACACTCGTTACTTGTCACTCTTAATGGAGTTTTCACTCCATTGAGATATTACCTGAATTTTGAACAAGTTGGAGGCTTTCATATGCAAGACACTTAAGGGCGAAGCCATAGTGAATCTATTGCGAGCCCTTAATAACGCAGCATATGAAAGCCTCCGGCTCGCCCTTTGGGTGAAAATTGATGAGAAAAAAAGATCATCATCCGATATACCATTCGGGTAAAATGAACGATGATATGATTTTGCTTAAACCCTCTTCAATCAAGTAACCTAAAGATTCTCATTAATTTTCATGCAAGATTCAGGAATTACTTTTCTTCCATTAGCCCCTTTATTTCCTTTAATTCATTTTCAATGGATTTTATGAAAACACTGTTATGATACGCCATCATAATAAGCTTGACAGATACCAAAAACACACCGGCTTCCAACAAAAGATCCTGAGTTAACCCTTTGGCAAATAATGCCATTATGAATAAAAGAAACGTCACGATAATGACGATCATCGAACCTGTATCAAAATGTTTTCTCATGGAATATCCCTTCCTTGCAGATGTCTCTAAAAATTTATTTCGGCCCGATGCTCCAAAGGCTTTTTAGCAATATCTGGGTGCAAAACTTGAATTATAGATATTTATTTTGCCCTGAAAAACATTGTCCTTCCCCGCAATGCGGGTTCTAAGATGGGCCAGGCCTGTCCCGAATTTCGGGGGATTCTTTACGTTAAAAAAAAGAAGTCATTTATCAAAAGTAAAATGTAAAACAAAACGAATTGGATTTCAAGAGATTGGAAGGCAAGAAATTATCGGTGGAGTTTAATTAAGATCAGAAAAACGAAACCAAGGACGGTCACAACAGCTATATGACAGCGGCAACCGCCTCTTTGGCAACATCCATAAATCCCTGGGGAAAGGTTCCCAGCAGAATAATGATGACAATGAAAAAGATGCCGAGAACCGCTGTGGACAACCTGAGATTGAGAGGTGACACCTGGGCATCGACGCCGGTATAGGCCGCCCTGACCATTTTAAGATAATAAAAGATGCCGAGGCCGCTATTGATCACCGCGAGAATAACCAGGGCATACATATCTTTCTTAATGGCGGCGGTAAAAAGAAACAGCTTTCCGGTAAAGCCGATGGTCGGTGGAATACCGGCCAGACCAAAGGCGCCGACGGCCAGCGTTAACGCCAGCAGGGGGGATCGTTTATACAGTCCGCCAAGATCATCAAAGGTGATGTTTTCCCCCTTGGGCGCCAGGTTGTAGATCACGTAAAAACAAGCCAAATTCATCAGCAGATATCCTGCAATATAATAAATGCCTGAAAGATACCCGAAGTCAGTGGCGCAAAGGAGACCGATCATGACATAACCGGCATGGGCGATACTGGAGTAAGCCAAAAGACGTTTGATATCGTTCTGCACCAGGGCTGATAAGTTTCCAAATGTCATGGAGAGTACGGCAAAAACCATCAGAACCCAGGTAAACTGGCCTGCATCGGCCCCTGCCAGGGAGATCAGCCGGATCAACAATGCCACGGCACCTATCTTGGGGAGCGTTGCGACAAAACCGGACGTCTCGTTGGCGGCACCCTCGTATACATCCGGCGCCCAAAAGTGCATGGGGAAAAGTGCCAGTTTGTAAAAGAAACCGCAAAGGAGCATGACAAGACCGATGAGCATAAGGGGTTTATCGAGAATAACGCCGGGTATGATTTTCACGAGATCGGCAAGATATGTGGTGTGCGTCATTCCAAAAATATAGCTCATGCCGTAAAGGGATATACCGGATGCCGCAGCCCCGAAAAGAGCGTATTTGATTCCCGCTTCCATCTGTTTGCGGTAAGCCCCGTGTTTCCGGAAAGGAATCATGATAAAAAGGGCGAAAGAGTGTATTTCAAGAGAAAGTATGATGGTTATCAGCTCCACAGCGCTGCTCATGCACATCAGACCGAAAGCACTTAAGGTCATAAAAAGATAGTACTCCGGCCGAAGGGTATTATCAATGCCATAAAGTCCTTTTCCCAGGTAGATCACGATAAAAAGCCCGAATGTGATGATGACTTTGAACATCTGAGAAAACGCATCCACTCGATACGCATTGAAGAACAGAGATCCCTCCATTCCATATGAAGATACGGATACAAGAACGGCTATGGCGGAAAATAGGAGACCTAAAGCTTGCAGGCGAGTCTCTTTTAAATTTGCCAAAGAAGCAAAAAAGAAGACCAGAGCCATAAAAATCAATGTCAGTTCGGGTAAAAATAATGTCATACCATTCAATCCATTTTATTTTAGAGACAGTACATGTTTAATCGACTCCCCCACCCCGTTCAGCAGTGCATGGTGTTCTCCTGCCGGCATAACATGCCTGCCGGACTCCAGCTGCTGGAGAAGGTGAGTGGTACTGGTATCCATAACTTTTAGAAAAGGTTCCGGATTCAATCCGATCCAAAAAACAAAGACGGTTAGAAACCCCAGTGTTGCAATCTCTCTGAAATTCAGATCAAACAGATGTGATCTGTCACCATGGTGCATATGACCATCTGAATCGGCCCATACCATTTTCTGAACGAGCCTTAGCATATAGGCCGCCGCCAATATCGCGCCAATAACGGCGAACCCGCCGACAATTTTGTACTTGGAGAATGACGCCAGCAGAACAAGAAACTCTCCCACAAAACTGTTTGTTCCGGGAAATGCCAACGAAGATAGAGAAAATATGACCAAAAAGGTCACATAAATCGGCATCACCATCCCCAATGCGCTATTGTCGGATATCTCACGGCTGTGGGTCCGCTCATAGATCATACCCACCAGGATAAAGAGGGCCCCTGTGGTAATGCCGTGGTTTACCATCTGCAGTATGGCGCCTTTGATACCGACAGTATTTAAAAGAAATATTCCCAGTGTGACAAAGCCCATATGGCTCACACTGGAATAGGCGATCAGCCGCTTGACATCGCTTTGGCCAAGGGCAAGGTATCCGCCAAAAATAATCGATATGATTGAAATCGCAATCAAATACGGCATACAGTAAAACGTTGCCGCCGGCGCCATGGGGAGGCAAAACCGTAAAAAACCGTAGCCGCCCATTTTAAGCAGGATACTGGCCAGAATAACACTGCCCGCTGTTGGCGCCTCCACATGAGCTGCAGGAAGCCAGGTGTGAAAGGGCCACATGGGAACCTTTATGGCAAAAGCCAGTGTAAAAGCCCAAAAGATCCACATCTGGTAACTGAAACTGAATTGGTGTGCCATTAATTTCGGGATAAAGAAGGTGCCGGTGGTCACATACATCGCGATAATGGCCACAAAGAGAAATATGCTTCCAATAAGGGTGTAGAGAAAGAATTTGATGGATGCATAGTCCCTTCGGGGTCCCCCCCAAACAGCAATGAGCAAGTACATGGGAACCAGCATCGCTTCCCAGAAAATAAAGAAAAGAACGGTATTCAAACTGATGAAAACGCCCACCATGGCGGCTTCCATGAGAAGCAACACACAAATGAATTCTTTGAATCGGTCCTTGATGTAGGTCCATGAACAGAGAATACAAAGCGGCATCACCAGCGTTGTAAGAAGCACGAGAAGAACACTGATGCCGTCCACACCGAGAACATAATCGATATTTACAAAAGGAATCCAGTCCCTGAATTCGGCGAACTGATACTTGGCCGTTGTCAGATCAAAATTTGAATAAAGGGGCAAAGAAAGGACCGCTGTGATAAGCGTCACCATCAATCCCCAGATTTTCAAGTACCTGTCGCCCCGAATGAAAAGTGTAATCAGTGATCCAACCAACGGAACAGCCACGATAACCGTCAGAATCGGATAACTTAACGAATTATAGATCAAATATTGTTCCATACAATAGCCGTACTCCATCAGCTTAGGTCAAAAATATATTTTTGCTAAACAAGCATCACCAGAATCAGAATAATAAATGTCAATGCCAGGGCACCGCCGATATAATGCTGGATCTTTCCCGTCATGAGCGATCTCAACCGGTTGCCGCCTTCAACAACCCCTCGTGCGGAACCGTCAATGGTCCAGTCGATGCCTTCCCAATCAAACCATGAGATGGCCTTTGCCAGGGCCATGGTTAGTCTTAGCCCGATACTTCTATATACATCGTTGATCCAGCTGTCGGATGAAAGCACCGGCCGGGAAGCAAACCGCATGAATACCCTTGCGCCCTTACGATAAAACCAGTCCAGGTCCAGGTTCATTTTGGGTTTGGGTTTGAGCTTTTTAACCATGATGAAAAAGCCCAGACCGGTGAATCCCAAAAGCTGCATGGTTTCCGCCAGATGATACGAGGTGTACGGATGATAGTTAACCGGGAAAGGAAGCATTTTGTAAAGGTACTCCGGGTAGATACCGATGAAAAAGCACAGAAATGCCGCAATGCCCATTGCCAGATTCATATTCCATGGCGCATCCTTGGCCTTAACACCGGAGTCTTTTCCAAACCATATAAAATAGGGAAGTTTGATTCCCACCGAAAGAAACGTACCTACTGCGGCAAGGGTCATCATAAGCAATAGGCCGATACGGTGGCTTTCACCGGCTGCAGCGATAATCATCGACTTGCTGACGAACCCGCTGGTAAGGGGAAAGCCCGAAATGGATATTCCGCCGATAACCGTAAAGATCATGGCCAAGGGCATGCGTTTGTATAACCCGCCAAGCTCATTGAGTTTCGATGTTCCGGTCATTTCCAGCACTGCGCCGGCACCCATAAAGAGCAAGGCCTTGTATATAATGTGGGCATAAGCATGGGAAATGGCCCCGTTAACGGCCATGGCCGTTCCGATGCCGATACCGCAGACCATATACCCCACCTGTGATACGATATGATAGGCAAGAATTCTCCGGGCATCGTTTTCTATAGCAGCGTATCCAACACCGTAAACGGTCATGATGGCGCCCAGAATGGCCAGTGCTTCAAATCCCGGAAACCCGCGGGCCAGAACATAAACGGCGGTTTTGGTCGTAAAAGCACACATAAAAACCGCACCGGTGACGGAAGCTTCCGGATACGCATCGGGCAACCAGGCATGGATCGGCGGAACAGCGGCGTTTAGCATAAAGCCGATCATGATGAGGTAATCGGCAAATGTAGCGCCGTTTGTCGCAATCTGCACAAAACTTAAATCATGGACATTCTTATACCGCAGAAAAATACCCGCTAAAAGGACCAGTCCGCCGGCAGTATGAACCAGCAGGTATCTGAAACCGGCGTCTATGGAGCGTCTTTTTTTCCGGTACCAGACCAGAAAGGTTGACGCAAATGCCATCAATTCCCAGAAGATAAACAGCGTCAGGTAATCACCGCAAAGGGTGACCCCTAAAGATCCGCCTACGTAAAGAAACGCCGCAATATGCTGACCGGTTTCTTTGACATGAAGCCCATATATACAGCCGATGATCGCCATTATTGTAAAGACGTGAAGAAACACGCGTGTCAGCTGATCCACCCTTCCGAAAACAAGGTCAAACCCCAGATATGACACTTGGCCGAAGCTGTCCGGCAGCCAGTGGATCAGCGTAAAAGCGATAATCGGGATACCGATAAGCACTGTCTTCTTCAGTTTCTCTCTTTTGTTTAATAAAGGGAGAAGAACGGCACCCATAAGAAACCAGGTGGTCGGATGAATAAGGACCGTACTACTTATCATAATAATCTTCCTTTTTCTCTAACCAGACATGGGAAAGACCTTTGAAAACAATGATCAGGCCGAGACACCCTATAAGGCCGAATAAGGACCAAAAACCGATGATGGAATCACCAAAGAAATGAGGTGCATGTCTTGCTGCGGAAAAATCGAATACCACGAAAAGCGCCAGAAAGACAAAAAAGATCCGTTTCAGCATAAGGGAATGCTCATTTAGGTAATTGAGTATACGCAGTAACATTATCTCACCACCATCAGATTGATTATTTTAAGAAAAAGATCCGGAAAAATGCCGAACAGAACCGAAGCCACGGCACAAAAAAACAAAGGAATCACCATAAACATAATAAAGGGGGAACCTTCTAAAAAACCGGCAGAAGGGTTGTCCCCCGGATTTGGTTTTCCGAAAAACGATGTATAGACCACCGGTACGAAATAGCCTGCGTTGAGAAGGCTGCTTACCAGGATGACCGTCAACAGGATCGTATTATGGATGTCCAGAGTCCCCAGTGCCAGAAACCATTTTGTTACAAAACCACTCACCGGGGGAACCCCGATCATGCTCAGAGAAGCAAGGCCGAACGCAATCATGGTAAAGGGCATGTTCCAGCCGATTCCCCCCATCTCCGATACGTTTTTTTTATGGGTTGCCACATAAATTGCGCCTGCGCAGAAAAAGAGTGTGATTTTGGCAAAGGCATGATTGGTGATATGGATAATTCCGCCGGTAATACTGTTTGGGGTCAACATGGCAACCCCTAAAATGATATAAGAAAGTTGACTGACTGTAGAATAGGCCAGTCTCATTTTTAGATTGTTTTGGGTAAGTGCGATCGTGGAAGCGACAATGATGGTAAAAGACGCCAGGTAGGCGGTAAAGATTCCGAGGCCGAGTTTGTTCAGAATATCGATGCCGAATACCGAAAGCATCACTCTGGCAATGGAGAACACCCCTACTTTGACCACAACCACGGCATGCAACAATGCGGAAACCGGAGTGGGGGCCACCATTGCTGCAGGAAGCCATCCGTGAATCGGCATGATCGCCGCTTTGGCAAATCCAAAAATACACAATAGATAGGTGATTTTCACCAGTAACGGAGTTGCGGTGTGGGGAAAGATACCCGGTACAACATTGCCGATGGCAAAATCCAAGGTGCCGCACTGGACGTAAACCAGAACCATGGCCGGCAACAGAAAAGCCTTGGAAGCGAACATCAAATAAACGATATATTTCCGACCACCAAAATACCCTTCCTCGTCCTGGTGGTGTGCAACCAGCGGATAGGTAAAGATGGAAACGATTTCGTAAAACAAATAGAGGGTGAACAGATTGGCGGAAAATGCCGCCCCCATGGCGCCGCCAACAGCTACCGCATAGCAAAAGTAAAATCGTGTCTGGGCATGTTCGCTTAAACCCCGCATGTAGCCGACACAGTAAAATCCGGCCATAATCCACAAAAATGAAGATGTCCCGGCGAAAAGTATGCCCAGACCATCCAAATGAAATTTTACACTAACACCGGGGTAAAGGGTAAATAGCGTGTATTTATAAGATCCTCCTGCCAAAAGGTGGGGCAATAAATAGACAACCGATAGAAAGGTCAGCACCGCGCCACAGACAGACCAGGACTCTCTCAGGTTCGGTTTGTTCTTCGAAGCCATAATGAGAAGCGCCGTAACCAAGGGAATCAGTGGGGTCAAAATAATTTTGCTTGTGATAATGGTTTCCATATATATGCCTAAAATTTATCCTGTCTGGTAACCCGCCTCTTTAAGCGAGGGTCATGACAAAAATCTACCCATGAAGTTCTTTGACCTCATCCGGATCTATGGATCGATACTTTCGGAAAACAGCAAGTATAAAACTCACCACAATGGCTGCTTCTGCGGCAGCAATACCCATGATAAACAGGGTAATCACCTGACCAACGGCAGGATCGGGAGCAAGAAAACGGTTAAACGCCATAAAATTTATTCCGGCACCGTTAAGAATCAGCTCCGTGGAGACCAGCATGCCGATAAAGGACCTGTGCTGGATCAATCCGTAAATGCCGGCGATAAGAAGAAAGACAGCCAGGATTAAATAGGAGTTAACATTATTACTGATCATGTGGATGCTTCCCCCTCTTCTTCCTGAACAGCGGCGACTTCTTTTCCGGCCGGAAGGTCCGTCATCATCTCTCCGGTTCCGCCCCTGGCCAGGATGATCGCGCCAACAATCGCAATCAAAAGGATGACCGAAATCAATTCAAAAGCCAGGCAATACGTGTAAAGGAACTCTTCTCCCAGGTGAGCCATTGAAAAATTCCTGTCGTCTGCCACGGCAGGAATCCAATCGGTTTTTAGAACACAGGCAAGGATCAGTAAAAAAGCCGTAACCGCCGA
>PKTV01000402.1 GCA_002868985.1 Desulfobacteraceae bacterium
AGCCAGACCGTAAATAAATGTTACAATTGACAACACGTATGAACTGTTCATTATCTTTCCTCTCTATTTGTATTGTCGTCTTTTTTTCAATTCAGGATTTAAGCTCTATGTGCTATGTTTCAAATCAATCAGTTTTTCAGAAATCCTCTTTATCTTGTTCTGCATGCCAAGTTTATTCTTATTCGCGGTACCTGAAACCATGACTCTGCACTTTTTCCCCTTCTTTTCGATATCGATGCAAAGTCGCTGATGGGACATGAAAAAAGTTATGTAACACCCTATAATTAATATAATAAATCCGGAGTAAACGATCCAAACACCGGGATCTTTTGTAACCTGAAGACCGGTATAATAACGCTGATCGTATTCTGACACGGAAACAACCATATCCCCCTTTTGCATCCGATTAAAATTCGGAAAACGCAAGGAAAGAACGACTTCAACGGACGATCCATTATTATCCGTAAGAATTCCGATAAAGGCTTCTCCAATGGGTTGGCCTCTGAATTTATAGGAATTGGCATAATCTTTGAGAACAAACTTCCCCACGTTTTCCGGGATATCAATCTGCTGACCGACCAACGCCTTTTTCTTATACTCTTTCCCTGTTTTTCTGCTTGTAAAATTCAGCGTAGCTTCTTTTGGAGGAAGAGGACCATAACTCGATTGAAATATATTTATCCCCTTGTAACGAAGGGGATCATTTACAACAATATCTTTTTTAAATACCGGCTTGCCATCCTCAATGATGGTTAAACTGGAACGAAATTCTTTAGGTGTTCCTGAATCATAAAAACTGACGTTAAAATCTTCGCACAAGATCCCAAAATCCAGAGCCTCTGCCCGTCCTGGATTACGTATTCTGATGCTGTTGACCACCTCGCCTTCCGGGATGTTGACATATCCGTCAAAACCGAAAAAAGATCCGATGAGTGCTCCCATTAACAGCAAAACAATGCTCAAATGCACACCATAAACACCCAGACGGGCCCAACGCCATTTCTCAGCGAAAATACAATACCCCTTGTCCGTCTGTTCGGTCCTGATATATCCAAAGCCTTTAGATACAAAGGGTTCATAGATATCTTTCAACTGTCCAGACGAACGACTATCAACATGATATTCATTGTCAGCGCGGTTCCTGAACTTTGAAAGAATAAAAGGCGGTTTTTTTATAAAAACAATCTTCCATGTAGTGGAAAGCCGATCTATTGAACAGACCACGATATTTACGGTCAGCAAAATAATCAGCAGCTGAAACCACCAGGAATGATACATATCGAACAAGTCAAAAACATTAAATAATTTGTAAAGAAACTCACCGTATGCCTGAAAGTACGCAGACGGGTTTTCGTTCTGCGGAATGATCGTTCCAACAATCGAAGTGGTTGCAAGAGACAGCAGAAGAACTACAGAGAGCTTAACAGATGTAAAAAATTTCCATATTATATTTGAATTATTCAGAATATACCTCCATTTTTTTAATCATTGATTCCTTAAAACCCCTATCTTTTTACCTGAATCTTGCAAGATTCAGGTTTTAACACCTACTTTTTTATTTGACCGCAAGCCATCTCTAACCGTCTTATCTAATGGCGTTTCGGTTTATGTATTCGCAAATCTTTTTAACCGTCAATTCTGAGTTTTTTATACAATCACCCACGGAAATGCCTCCCCGGTAATTACCGCTTAAAAAAATACCGGGGTTGTTCGACTCAAACTGTTCAAAGTATCTTTCGTGTTCAATATATCCAAGGCGGTATTGTGGAATGGCTTTCGCCCACATTTTTTCTTTGATAAATACGGGGTCTTCACCAATATTCATTATTTCTTTGAACTCTTTAATCACGCTATTGACATGCTTGTCATTCCCATTATCAAACAGTTCGGGGGACCGAGCTCCTCCGACAAATAGTGTAAACGCTGCCATATCGTCCTCTGCCCGGTAAGGGAATATTGCTGAATTCCATATGGCTCCCAAAAAAGTTTTATTCTCTTTTTCTGGAATTAAAAATCCAAATCCGTCGAGAACCTGACCGACAACCTCTTTCCTAAATCCTAAATACAGCACTTTTACAGGAGGATAATAAATGTTATTCAAATGGTCGACCAATTTATTTTCCGGATCGTCAAAAATAGACGCGGCATGATAGGCCGGAACTGTAGATAGCACAATATCCGTAACAATTTCTTCTGAGTTATCGCCATGACGGTATAATACTTTAAATTTAGACCCTGATTTTACGACGCTTTCAACCTTGCAATTGTATCTGACGTTACCGCCTAATTTGGTGGCAATGGCTTCGGGAAAACTTTGCATCCCTTTTTTAAATGAAAACATTCTTGCGCTTTGTTTGGATTGCTCTGCCCGTTTTTTCCTTTCTTTTGCACCTAAGACAAATCCTTTGAACAAACCGCCATATAATTCTTCCAATCGATATAACTTGGGCAAAGCAGATTTAACGCTTAAATTGTCAGGATTTCCTGCAAATATTCCGGCAACGAAAGGATTTACTGCATAATCAAGAAATTCCTGTCCCAGTCGTCTTTTTACAAATTCAGAAATGCTTTGGTAATATCCTTCATGAGATTTTCTCGAAAACGGTTCCGCCAAAAGACGCAGCTTAGCTTTAGGTGAAAACAGTTTTGTTTTTAAAAAAGCAACCGGATGGGTCGGCAGAGCATGAAGTTGATTCTGTCTTAAAATATATCTTTTGTTAGCTTTCTCCAAAGCATAAATCATTTCCCCTTTTAGACCTACATGCTCAACAATCTGTCCGATTAATGGTGTCGTTTCCAATCCGCTGTTAGGTCCATAATCAATCAGAAACCCGTCTTCATGCCTGGTGACCATGGATCCGCCGGGCTCTTTTTTTGACTCAAGAACGGTTATCTCAAATCCCTGCTTATTTAACCAAAAAGCAGTTGTAAGCCCTGATATGCCTGCACCAAGAATCGTAATGTCAATTGTGTTTTTATCCATTTATTTCAAAATTTTCTGGTTCTATTACGCGTTGTATTTGCAGCGCTTGAACGGCCAATTCTTTAAGCGCTGCAACAAACGTTTTTGAATTGTTCAACCCTTTCATTACAATATAATTTTCGATGCTAACTTCATCGGCAATCATCCTGTATTCAATGTCGAGTTCAAACAAGGTTTCAATATGATCGGATACAAAACTAATCGGGATAACGAGCAATTGTTTTTTTCTTTTTACAGCCAGTCCTCTGATCATTTCATCGGTTGACGGCTTAAGCCATTTGGCAGGACCGACTTTGCTTTGAAAGCACAAATGGTATTCATGCGAAAAATTGCGAGCTTTCATCACACACGCAATCGTTTTATCTATTTGCTTTGGATATGGATCCCCTTGTTTGGCCAAGCTTTCAGGCAGACCATGAGCACTGAACAATAATTGAATATCGTCCCGGACATTTTCAGGAAATCGTAAGATCGTTTCATCGATCCTTTCATTTAAAGCATCAATATATCGGTGGTTATCAAAATAGTCGTCAATAAAGGTTAACTTTCCGACATCTCCTTTATACACTCGCTTCCATTCATTAAATGAAGATCCGGTGGTAGTTATTGAGTAATGCGGATAGAGAGGAAGCAGTGCTATCTTATCAAATGCTTTTTCTAACACCTTTTCGGCGATATCTTTTATTGTTGGATTCCAATATCTCATTGCTTTATAAACTTCGACACCGGGAACCTCTTTTTGCAGTTCTTGCTGAAGCATTGACCGCTGCAATTGTGTCCAATCATTGATGGGAGATTTCCCGCCGATTCTTTTGTACTTTTCCCTCACTGCTGGTGCGCGAAAAACGGACATTATTTTTGCAAACAATTTTTGTCCAACCGGTATCTTAAAAATATCGCGATCACTAAACAGGTTGAACAAAAAAGGTTTTATGGCTTCCAAAGAGTCCGGACCACCCAGGTTAAAAAGAACTACCGCGTATTTATTCATATAAACATTTATCCCAACGTTGCAGAGAAAAAAAGGCTGATATTTTATGCTCTAAATGACTGAATATAGTTTCCCGTTTCGTTTACGACCAATTAGGGTTATACGGTCCTTGAGTAACGCGCGTGATCTTCTTTTCTTTCAATATAACCGTCAAAATTCATGGCTATATTTCTGATCAAGAGCCTGCCCATTTTAGTTATCTTCAGCGTTCTGTTTTCAATGGACATGAGGTTGTCGGCCATCATCTCATCAAAGTTGTTGAGCCCCCATTCAAAGTAGGTTTCAAAATCTATGTTAAATTCATTTTCAATTGAAGCAAAATCGAGTTCAAAATCACACATGAGTTTCATAATAACATGCCGCCGCAACAGATCATCATCGTCCAAATAACATCCTTTGGCTGTCGGTAAAATTCCCTTATCAAGTGAAACATGATATTGTCTCTCTTTTTTTATATTTTGAGCATAAATTCGTCCAAACTGACCAATGCTGGTAATGCCCATGGCATAAAGATCCGTACCTGCATGGGTGCTGTAGCCTTGAAAATTTCTGTAAAGTTTTTTTGCTTTCAGTGCCAGCGTGAGTTCATCGTCGGGTTTGGCAAAATGATCCATGCCGATAAACACGTAACCTGCTTGCGTCAGTTTTTGAGTCGACATCTTGAGAATGTTAAGTTTTTCTTCAGGAACAGGCAAATCCTCCGGACGGATTACTTTTTGATGTTTTTTCATCCACGGGACGTAAGCAAAGTTAAACAGCGCGATTCTGTCAGGATCAACATCAATAATGGTATCCACTGTCTTTTCAAACGTTTCTGCAGATTGAAAAGGAAGTCCGTACATTATATCAAGATTAATGCTGTCGAATCCAAATTCGCGCACCCAATCAACGACCCGTCTTGTGAGAGCTTCCGGCTGTATCCGGTTAACAGCTTTTTGAACCTTTTCGTTGAAGTCCTGCACCCCCATGCTGATGCGATTAAAGCCGCCGTTTCTTAAAGCCGCAAGATGTTCTTTGGTTAATTCTCTGGGATCAATTTCACATCCAGCCTCCACATCAGCCTTAAAATCAAACCTGTCATGAATATAGGAACTTAAATCAGCGATTTCCTCCGGACTCAAATGCGTAGGTGTGCCGCCGCCCCAGTGCAGTTGGGTGGCTCTTCTATCATGTGAAATATGGGACGTAATCAAGTCTATCTCGCGCTTTAAATAATCAATATACCTTTTAATCCTGTCTCTGTTTCTGGTTACAATCATATTACAGCCACAAAAGTAACAGAGTGTGTCGCAAAATGGCAGATGAAAATATAACGACAAATCAGGCAAATCCTTCCCCTGATTGGTCTTGATGATCTCATCAAGATAATTTTCATGGGTAAACGATTCATTAAAATGAGGTGCTGTCGGATAGCTTGTGTAGCGCGGTCCGGGCCTGTCATACTTTTTTATTAAATCAATATCGATATTAAACACGATTCTTCTCCAATGTGATTCTTTCCTAAATGGAGCGTTTCAAATTTTATAAGTGGTTTTAATCATCCATGTGATAAGAAACACTCTCTTCTTTAACAAAATTCACTAACGCCTTAAGGTTTTCAGGGGGGACATCAGGCAATATCCCGTGACCGAGATTAAAAATATGCCCGCTTCCCTTACCAAACGATTTTAATATTTTCCTCGCTTCATATTTTATCTTTTCATGGTCGGCATAAAGAATTGTGGGATCAAGGTTCCCTTGAAGGGCAACTTTATCTCCAACCTTTTTCCTGACGTCACCGATATTCATTGTCCAATCAAGACCCAATACATCAGCGCCACTTTCAGCAAGATTGTTTAAATGATAGTGCACACCTTTGGCAAACATAATGACAGGTACACCTTTTCCTTTGACCTCGGAGATTATTTTTCTAATGTAATTCAAAGAAAATTCTTCAAAATCATCTTGGGAAAGAATGCCGCCCCAGGTATCAAATATTTGAACAGCATCTACACCAGTTTCAATCTTCGCGCATAAATAGATTGCGACGGCATCCGCAATTTTATCCAAAAGGCGATGGGCCAGTTTTGGATTATTGTAAATCAAATATTTAACCTTTGAAAATGTCTTGGATCCTTGGCCTTCAACCATATATGCCAATAAAGTCCATGGAGAACCGCTGAAACCGATCAATGGAACACGTCGGTTTAATTCTTTTTTTGTCAAGGCTACAGCATCAAGCACATATTTTAAGTCGACTGTCGGGTCGATTTTATTAAGGGTTTGGGCATCACTTTCATTTCTAATTGGATGTGGAAACACAGGCCCTATGCCTTCATGCATTTCAAGATGCATACCCATTGCTTCAGGAATAACCAGAATATCGGAAAAAATGATAGCGGCATCAACCCCGATCAAATCGATCGGTTGTAATGTTACTTCGGTCGCAAGATCAGGCGTTTTGCACATGGTAAGAAAATCATATTTTTGGCGAACCGCTCTATATTCCGGCAAATATCTCCCTGCCTGGCGCATAACCCATATCGGAGTTCTTTCAACCGGCAAGCGCTTGCAAGCGCGTAAAAACAAATCATTTTGAAACGTGGCCACCATGCCCCCCTTTTAATTTCCAAAATATAATCGTGTAAAGATTTTATGAAACTCCAGCCCCTGTAGGATTTCCCCGCCTATCTTCGGCGACCTAAAATTCCTATCCCCTTAGCCTCGCAGCGAAACCATAACTTGCAGTGGTCCATCCCCCGATCCCGTCTAATGTTAAAAAAGCTGCCTGGTCAAGAGAGAAGGATAAAAAGCGGACGCCACGTGTGCTTTGACCAAATCGAACTAGCTTGTATTATTATCAAGCTTAAACAGCTTTCGGGTAACGTCGAGATAAACGGATTTTTCCTGGTGTCGTTCGTTGCTTTTTAGCAGCATCGTTGGATCATGAAGTATTTTATTGACCATTGCATCTGTCATTCTGTTGATGGCCATGATGTCGTCAGCCGATAGGTGCCTGAGTGTATGCTGTGTTTTTTTTAACTCCCCTTTTGCAACTTCTTCTATCTTTTTTCTCAATTCGACAATTGTTGGCGTTACTTCCAGGTTTTCATACCAGCGACGGAAGCTGATTACGGCCTCATCAACGATTCTTTCTCCTTTTATTGCTTCTTTGTTGCGATCCTCGACATTTTCATCAACAATTCCTTGAAGGTCATCAATATCATAAACATATGAATTGGAAAGCCGGTTGATTTCCGGATCGATATCACGAGGAACGGCAATGTCGATAAAAAAAAGTGGGCGATTATGACGGCGGCGTGCGATTCCCTTGACATGATCTCGAGTCACCACGTAATTGGGAGAACCGGTTGAACTGATGATGATGTCTACCTGTTTTAATGCGTTCTCAATTTCATCGAACCGGATCGCCTGTCCTTTAAATTTCATGGCCAGGTCAACGCCGGTCTCAAAGGTTCTATTGGCAACCAGGATATCCTGTGCCCTGTTTCGAATCAGGTGTTCCACCGCAAGCTCCGCCATTTCACCGGCGCCGATAAGCAGCACTTTCTTTCCTTCAAAGGTTCCGAAAATTTTTCGTCCAAGCTCAACGGCCGCATAACTTATGGATACTGCATTATCTCCGATCCCGGTTTCGGTCCGAATCCGTTTGGCCACGAAAAAAGTCCGATGGAGCAGTTTGTTCAAAAGAACACCGGAGGTCTTCTTTGTGGCGGCCATTTGATAGGCTTCTTTTATCTGGCCCAGGATCTGTGGTTCTCCCACCACCATGGAATCGAGGCTGGCGGCAACCCTGAATACATGCCTGACGGCATCATCACCTTCATGAATATAAAGAGATTTTTCAAATTCGGAAACCGGAAGCTGTTTTAATTCGGAAAGAAAATCTTTAACGGCACCTACTGCATTCTTTTTCTCCTGAACAATCATGAGAACTTCCACACGATTACAGGTGGAAAACAGCATCACTTCTCGGATAGCCGGGAGTTCTTGAAATGCTTTGAGGGCAACGGATGTCTCATCCTCCGAGATGGCAAGACATTCTCTCAGCGCCACCGACGCTGTCTTATGATTCAATCCCAGTAATACGATGTCTAGCATACTTCCCATAATTTATTTACAGCCTGGTGAAGTCTCCGTGATGACCCTTTAAGAAAAAATTAACCCCTAAAAACGTAAATAAGATGACAGCAAAACCAATGATGGCCATAATCGCCGCCCGGCGTCCTCGCCACCCAAATGTCAGACGCTGGTGGAGGAGGGCAGCATACAAGAGCCAGGTAATACCGGACCAGACTTCCTTGGGATCCCAGCTCCAGAATCTTCCCCAAATCGATTTGGCATAAATTAAACCTGTTATCAGCCCAAACGTCATAATGGTAAAACCGGTAACAATGCATGCATATCCGGTGTGGTCCAGCAGTTCCAGGGACGGAAGGCGCTTGAAGAAGAATCCGCGCTTTTTGGATTTAATATTATTCTCCTGTAAAAGATACAAGAGTCCTGCGCCGCAGGCAAGGG
>PKTV01000299.1 GCA_002868985.1 Desulfobacteraceae bacterium
GGTTCAAAGGGTCAGGGTTCAAGGGTTATAATATATGAACAGAAGGTCGGAAGGTGAGAAAGTGAGAAGATTAGAAGATGAGAAGGAAAGAGGAATTAGGAGCCAGAGGTCGGAAGACAGAGGACGGATGGGGCAGGACGAAGGGCGAGGGAAGATGGACGAAAGGCCGAAGTGTTCTGTCGTCCCTCATCATAGCGAAGCGGTCTTCCTTCTTCCATCGGCTCTTTCTGGCCTCAAACCTAAAGCGAAGCGCTCCTTTAACCTAACGCCGCCGCAGGCGTATATACCGAAATCCTTTGGGTCCGGAGCAACATATGACGACAATAACCGCTAAAGAACAAAAAGATCATAGAACCTGCCAATTGTATGTGGGCACAAGTGGCTTTTCCTACGCAGAATGGGTTGACGCCGGATTTTATCCCTCTGGCACAAAATCGGGAAAGATGTTACAGCGATATGCTCGGTGCTTTTTGATTACCGAACTCAATTATACCTGGTATCAGATGCCCAAAGCCGAAGCCATTGAACGCCAGCGCCAACAAGTTTCTCAAGAGTTTTTGTTCGCTGCCAAGTTAACACGCACCCTGACCCATGAAATCGACCAGCAGCAATGGCGTGATCAGGCGGTTCTCTATAGAGAGGGTGTCGTTCCACTCGTTCAGGCCGGACAGCTCGTCGCTGTTTTGATCCAGCTTCCCCCCTCGTTCCTCCGCACAACATCGAACCGAAAATACCTGGCAGGTTTGCTCGACAAGCTTCATGGTTTGCCTCTGGCAATTGAGTTCCGACATCGTTCTTGGGCCAGCGACCGTGTGTTTTCTGAATTGGAACGCCGTCAGGTGACGCTGGTGGGTGTCGATGCACCGGATTTGCCGAACCTGTTTCCGGTTTTGGACGTGGTCACCAACCCGGATCTGTTTTATGTGCGTTTTCACGGCCGAAATGCCAAGGGTTGGCGTTCGGGGAATATGCAGCTTCAGTTTGATTACAGCTATTCGGACGATGAACTTTATGCGTGGATTGAAAACAAGATTGAACCCATGAGCGGCCGGGCGCGTAAAGGTGTCATCTTTTTTAACAATCATGTTCGGGCTCAGGCACCGGAGAATGCCCAAAGAATGACAACGTTGTTGAAGGAGCGAGGCTTGATGGTGGCCTGATATGCGCGAACGCTCCATCATCCATATCAATGTGGCTGATTTTGCCGTGGCCGTGGAGCGACTTGTGGATCGACGTCTGAAGGAACGTTCGGTGATCATCGCCCACGATACCGCAATACGGGCAACAGTATATGACATGAGTGAAGAGGCTTATCAAAATGGTGTCCGTAAAGGAATGGCCCTGCGACGGGCACTTCGTTATTGTCGGGATACTGTTGTGCTGCCGCTTCACCCTTTCCGTTACGAACGTGCAATGGTTCAGCTTTTAAAATGTGCATTGCCCTATTCACCGTTGATCGAAAAAAGCGACCACGATGGGCATTTGTTCGTAGATGTCACCGGAACAGGGAGACTTTTCGGTCCGCCGCCTGACATCGCATGGCGCATCCGAAAGGCGATTCGCGCCAATATGGGCTTTGATCCGATCTGGTCGGTTGCCTCCAACAAGCTGGTGGCCAAAGTGGCGACACGCATGGTCAAACCAGTGGGTGAATATGTTGTCGGGGCAGGTGAGGAAGCGTGTTTTATGAAACCCTTACCGATTCACCTTGTTCCCGGTATCGAAAGGGAAGACTTGAAATGTTTCCGGGAATTCAATCTGACCCGAACCGGCCATGTGGCCAATCTGTCCATGGGACAATTGTATGTAATGTTTGGCAACCGTAGTCACAGTCTTTACAATGCCGTGCGTGGAATTGACCCGTCGCCGGTCTTATCTGTGGGACAGGAACACCCCATGGTCAGTGTCGACCATACGTTTGGAAACGATACCAACACGGCGACATCCGTGGAAGGTGCATTGTATCGGCTTGTCGAGAAAGCCGGTATTGACCTGCGCAAACAACGACTGACGGCAAGACGAATCAGAATTGTCCTCGACTATTCCGACGGGAGGCGGATGACCCGACAGGCCACCGTCGATCCGGCGACGGCCAACGATTTTCGTTTATTTGCTGTGGCAAAGAGAGTTCTTGAAAGGGCCTGGAAGCGCCGCGTACGTATCCGTCATATGCGTTTGACTTGCCATCGCCTGACCTATCCCCCGGCACAAATGGCGCTTTTTAGCGAACACTAACAAGAAAAAAGGAAAAGCGACAATCTGATTTTTGCCCTTGATTCCATCCGCCGTCGCTACGGATTCAATGCCATTCGTGTGGGAAGAACCCTTTAGCCGCATGTAAAAATATCCAATATCCAATCTTTTATAGACACTTGAAGATTGGATATTGAAAATTCGACATTGGACATTAACTGTCCGGTAAGTGTAATACCTTAATTCTGAATTTCATGCTTCAAATTTCCGGTTTGTCCAGGTCAGATAGTACCCATTATGGTTCCTCTTGCCGTTCATTCGTATTATTCATTGATGTGGGGTACATGTTCTCCGGAGAAGATCTGTGCCGCTGCAAAAAAACGGGGTTATCGTCGTCTTGCGATTACGGACACCAACAATTTATACGGCCTGTGGTCCTTTTTAAAGAGTTGTAAGCGCGAGAATATAACTCCGATCGTCGGTGCGGAACTGACGGATTCCGAAACCGGATACCGAGCTCTTTGTCTTGTAAAAAACGATCAGGGCTACCGTAATCTTTGCCGTATCATTACACGTCGTCATATTGATGCGGTGTTTGACCTAAAATCCATTATCCTCACCCATGCCAGAGGACTGGTGATTATCACACAACATCCGGAGCTTTTGACACAGTGGCATGAAGCCGGAATAACGGTTGCAGCGGCGGTTTCAGGCAAACCGGATGGCACTGCCCTTCGATTGCGGAAGACATCCCGATATCTTGGCCTCCCAATGCTGTTTACGCCTGGAAGTTTTTTTACAGATCCGGAGGATTTTAAGACACACCGAATGCTGCGGGCCATCGATTTGAACACCTCTCTTTCCCGATTAACGACGGAAGATACAACGTCGCCTGACGCATGGCTGGCATCGGCATCCGAGTATTCCAGACGTTTTGCCATCTGGCCGGATGTACTTCGAGCCACTGAAGCCATTGCAGAGCAGTTAACATTCACCGGTCCTTGTCATGGACTTGTTCTGCCGCCATGGACCGATATACAATCAAACAATGCGGATCGAGCGCTGCGGGATGTTACTTATAAGGGAGCGAGAAAACGGTACGGAGACGATCTGTCTAAAACCGTTGTGGATCGCCTGGAGCATGAGCTTTGTATCATTAAAAAGATGGGATTTTCATCATATTTTCTTGTGGTTCGGGATATCGTCTCTCGCAGCCCGCGTATTTGCGGCCGGGGAAGCGGTGCGGCATCTTTGGTAGCTTACAGTCTGGGAATTACCAATGTCTGTCCCATCAAACACAACTTGTATTTCGAGCGGTTTCTGAACCCTGGGCGTTCAGATTCACCTGATATCGATATCGATTTTGCCTGGGATGAACGGGACAAAGTTTTGCAGTCCGTATTGGAGCAATATAAAGGTCACGCCGCGCTGATCTGTAATCATGTCACTTTTCGACCGCGCATGGCGATACGGGAGGTGGCCAAGGTCTTCGGGCTTACCGAACGAGAGATCGGCCGTGTCAGCAAGCGTCTTCCATGGTTCTGGCGAAAGGATCACACGGAAGAAGATTTTTTTCAAAAGCTTAAACAATTGCCCGAACTTTCTGAATTTGATTTCCCAAAGCCCTGGCCAAAAATTATTCACGCAGCCCGGGACATCATTGGTATTCCACGCTACATTTCTGTTCATCCGGGTGGTGTGGTGGTCACCCCTGAGCCCATAGACAATTATGTTCCTGTTGAACTTGCCCCCAAAGGTGTTCCGGTTATTCAGTGGGAAAAAGATGCTGCAGAAGAGAGCGGCCTGGTCAAAATCGACCTTCTCGGTAATCGAAGCCTGGCGGTTATCCGGGATGCCATTGCAAATCTTCGGAATAACAATACGGTATTTGACGAGCACTTCTGGAAGCCGGAAGATGATAGCGCTACACAGGCCAATGTGGCAAAAGGGAATACCATGGGCTGCTTTTACATCGAAAGCCCCGCCATGCGAATGTTGCAGAAAAAGACAAAGGTCGGCGATTTTGAACATCTGGTGATCAACAGCAGTATTATACGGCCGGCGGCCAATGAGTTTATCCGTGAATACGTTCGTCGCCTACGTGGCGGTAGATGGGAGCCGATTCATCCCTTACTTTCGGATGTGCTTGAGGAAACCTATGGAATCATGGTCTACCAAGAGTATGTTTCCAAAACCGCTGTGGCGCTGGCCGGATTTTCACATGCTGACGCTGATGGCCTTCGCAAGATCATGTCCAAGAAAGATAAAATCCGAAAATTGGACGATTATCAAGTACGTTTCACTGCAGGCGCACAAGCAAAGGGGGTTCGTAACGATCAGATTGCGGCCATCTGGAATATGATGATGAGTTTCAGCGGTTATTCATTTTGCAAGCCTCATAGTGCAAGCTATGCCCGCGTCTCTTTCCAGGCAGCCTATCTGAAGACCCATTATCCCGCAGAGTTCATGGCCGCGGTCATCAGCAATCAGGGCGGTTTTTACAGCACCTTTGCTTACGTGTCGGAAGCACGCCGCATGGGTGTGGAAATTTTATCCCCTGACGTAAACAACAGCGATATCCTTTGGAAAGGCAGCGCGGAAACCATTCGGGTGGGATTGTCGTCCGTAAAGAATGTAAGTTCAGAAACATGTAAACGTATTGTTTCAGAGCGTAAAGAAAAACCTTATAACGACATCGTTGATTTCCTTGATCGAATTCAGCCGGCCAGCCCTGAAGCCCGTTCTCTGATTAACGCTGGTGCTTTTGATTTGCTTTATCCAAAAGAGAATCGCGCTGCCCTGTTATGGGAGCTGGCCTGCTGGAAAAAATTCAGATCAAATCGATATGGGGCAGGGGATTTGTTTAATGAAAGGATGGCAGCGGCAAAACCGGCGTTCCCGCCGGAAAAGAAAAGAGCGCGTTTGCGGCAAGAATTTTCAGCCCTGGGTTTTTTGTGCGATCGGCATCCCATGATGTTATACGCCGATACGTTAAAGAAACTAAAAACTGTCAAAGCTATGGACTTGTATCGCTTCATCGGTCGTCATGTTCGCATTGCCGGTCTGTTGATTACCGCAAAAGTTGTGTATACCAAGCATGGTGATCCCATGGAATTTCTGACTTTTGAAGATGACACCGGGCTGATTGAAACGATCTTTTTCCCCAAAGCCTACCGCCGTTTCTGTACCATCCTGGATCGAAGCCGTCCCTTTATCCTCCATGGGAAGGTTGAAGAAGACTTTGGCGCCATCACCATGACCGTAAATCAGGCAGAGGCGTTAGATGTGGCGGACTGAAATATTTTCCCCCTGAATCTTGCATTTGAAAGCCTCCGACTCGTTCAAAATTCAGGATTAACACACTTTAACCTGAATTGATGAATTTGCATACCGTCGAATTCATCAAACCCTTGGTGTTTAGTGTTTTGTATGTATCAATTTTTTTAATTTTTTGTCAAAAAATAATTATTAAATTAATTTCAATAGCTTATGATTAAAGTTTCGCATCTATTTTTAGGGTGCTCTTTGAAATTATCATTTGCTTGACACGTCTACCGCATTATCTTACATTTCTTGTGCAATAAGCATATTTTCATTTTACCTAAATTGAGCGTTCTAAACTTTGGAACCCTTCGGGATTGCCGATTTTGCCGAATCTGCTTCGTTATGAGACATTTGCAGTAGCAGACGGAGGTTTATCCCGCTTATTATAGCGGAGCTGCATGTGTCATGCCTTGCATCTCCCCGAAAGGCGGGATCTTACGACCGGCAAACTCGACAATCGCTCAATTTAGGTTCAAATCATTGTTAAATAGGAATAAAACATCATGGAACTTACATCTTTAAGTGCAATTTCTCCTGTTGACGGCCGTTATCGAAAGAGTGTTGAAAAGCTTGCAGAATATTTTTCAGAAGGTGCATTGATAAGATATCGTGTTCGAGTTGAAGTTGAATATTTTATCGCATTATGCAATCTGCCGCTGCCTCAACTGGCAGATGTTGATAAGAGTATGTTTGAGAACTTGAGGCGCCTTTATAAAAAATTCTCTCATGAAGATGCTCAAAAAATAAAAGACATTGAGCGGGTGACTAACCACGACGTCAAAGCGGTCGAATATTATCTCAAAGAAGCATTTGATGGGCTGGGATTGCATCGTTACAAAGAATTTATCCATTTTGGTTTAACATCTCAGGATATTAATAACACGGCAATACCCTGTTCCTTAAAAGAAGCCTGGACAGAAATATTGGAACCAATTTTAGAACAGATTGTGGCGACATTAATTGAAAAAGCAAAACAATGGCAACATGTTCCCATGCTGGCTCGAACCCATGGCCAGCCAGCCTCTCCCACAAGCCTGGGCAAAGAGCTTTATGTTTTTGCCGAGCGATTGATAAAACAAAAAGCCCTGTTAAAAACAATTCCATTTTCAGCGAAATTTGGTGGGGCAACGGGTAATTTCAACGCGCATTATGTTACCTATCCAAACATCGACTGGATTGCATTTGGAAATTATTTTGTAAACGAAGTGCTGAGCCTTGAACGATCAAAAACGACGACTCAGATTGAGCATTATGATCATCTGGCCGCATTTTGTGATAACCTTAAAAGAATTAATACCATTCTTATTGATCTGGATCGAGACTTGTGGTCGTACATCTCAATGAATTACTTCATACAAAAGATCAAAGAGAATGAAGTGGGGTCTTCAACCATGCCTCACAAGGTCAATCCCATTGACTTTGAAAATTCAGAAGGAAATCTGGGGGTGGCAAATTCGATCTTCGCTCATCTTTCCTCAAAGCTCCCGATTTCACGGCTGCAGAGAGACTTGACTGATTCAACGGTAACAAGAAATATCGGTGTACCGTTGGCCCATACTCTGATTGCCTTTAAATCATTGCTAAAAGGGCTGGACAAATTGCTCCTAAATAATGAAGCGATTCAGAATGACTTGCAGAAAAACTGGGCGGTTGTGACTGAGGCGATTCAAACGATTTTGCGCAGGGAAGGATATCCGGAACCCTATGAAGCTTTGAAAGCATTGACACGTGTCCACTCACATATTGACCACAATACAATTTTAGAATTTATAGAGAGTTTAGATGTTACACAAACCGTTAAAGACGAATTAAAAAAGATTTCACCTGAAAACTACATGGGCATCTACGATTTTTAGCCAGTATATGGAAATTTTTGATCCAATCAACACTCCCCTCACAGGAACCAATCTCATTGAGGCAAGCGCAGGTACGGGTAAGACCTATACCATTGCCGGCCTCTTTTTAAGACTTATTCTCGAAAACCAACTAACGGTAAATCAAATACTGGTGGTAACGTTTACCAAGGCTGCCACTGAAGAGCTTAAAGAAAGAATCCGCAACACACTTTTGGATGCTAAATCCGCTCTTTTAAAGAATTCGAGTCATGATGTTTTCGTCAAAACCATAGTCAACAAATATGATAATCGGGCTTTAGCCATTCAATTGATTCAAGATGCGCTGATGGACTTTGACAATGCCGCGATATTTACCATACACGGTTTTTGTCAGCGGATTCTACATGAAAATGCTTTTGAAACACAGAGTTTGTTCGACACAAAACTTGTGGCCGATCCCACCGGCTTAACACGGGAAATTGTAGATGATTTCTGGAGAAGACATGTTTACAGTTTGCCCATGGAATTTATCAGTTATCTTTTAAAAAAAATATCCGGACCAGAGTATTTTATAAGGCTTCTGACAAAAAATAGAACAACAGATGTAAAGATTGTTCCAGAGATTGGAAAGCCTGAGTTGGCAAGCCTTAATGACTTTAGAGCACTGTTTAAAAGACTGCGAACTATTTGGCCCAACTCGCGTATCCAGGTGACACATTTATTGAAAGATTCATCACTTAGCGGATCAGTTTATGGCAGTTTGAAAACAGTTGCCATGCAAGCGGGTATTTCAAAAAGAGACTTGATGGTGGCTTCCATGATCGAATCGATGGACAAGTTTGTTGATATAAATTCCGCCGGTTTTCCGTTATTTAAAGGTTTTGAAAAATTTACTGCAACCAAAATAGAGAATTCAACCCGGAAAAATTATAGACCTCTTTCACATGAATATTTTGATATCTGTGATTCACTTTACCACAAAGGTGTTTCCCTTGAATCTGAGATGGAAACCTATTTGATGTATTTTAAGGTCCAGTGTTTCAAAATCACACGAGAACAGCTTTTGGTTAGAAAAAAACAAAACAACATTCAATTCTATGACGATCTTCTGATAAAGCTTAAAAAGGCACTCGAAGATA
>PKTV01000046.1 GCA_002868985.1 Desulfobacteraceae bacterium
AGATGGAATTTTAATCCCATTTTTGTTCCATATCTTAAGGTATCAGGTGTCAGGTGTCAGGAATGATGAACAAAGGCGCTGGCACCTGACACCTGACACCTGACACCTGAAACCTGATACCAGGCATACGGGAAGGAATAAATATGGAATATTTTTTAAAGCCATATTATGGGCAATTTTAATCATCCCGGTATTGGAATGTGGAGCGATGGGGTGTTGAAACGATAAACTTGTTTTAATGTAAATTAATTTCAATGCTCCAACACTCCAAAATCAGAACCAGCTGCTTCGTATGGATTTGGCATCAGGATTTAAATAGCGAGATCCATAATTCTTGCGTAAATTTCTTATGAACAATACTCGGGAAAGCATTGACAAAAAGATACGGATCAATGGCATCAAATTCAGCACGGAGCTGGTTCAGATAAATCTTTTGAATGGTTCCTTCCCCCAGGATTCCCGGCCTCTTTTTTTCCAACTTCTGGCTCAAGATCACATTAATATACCCTTTATTTTGATCAGCGGTATGGGAGAAAAAAATATAGGATCATGCTGTGTGGCGGCTGAAGATTTCCATCGGATAAAAAAAGTTGTTGCAGGGGAAACTAAACTGAAAGAAAAATTGGAATTCATTCAAGGTGTTGGCGCTTTGTCTATATTTCCGCATCATTCGAACCTGAAACTACTGGGAGTATCTTTTTATCTTTTGAGTAAGGCGCATCTCCCGCTATATGGCATGGCATCGTCTATATCGTCCCTGACATTTATAACAGATTATTCACTCTTGGATGAAGCGGTTACAACGTTGCTGGAATACATGGTCTTGCCACCGAACCATGCACCGTTTAGACCGGAAATTCATGTGATACAAAAGAAAAGGTAACCGTTTAGTCACAAAGACGCTAAGATACCAAAATAATAATTTAAGGAAAAAACAGTGGAGACGATTGCCGTTTATTGGGAGCCTAAACCTAAAATATACGGTTTTAGAGAGGTTGTCGATTTATCTTTGTTGAGCATTGAAGTTAAACCTGAAAAAATGGCCCAATGGGGTCTTTGGTTTCTGGAACTGGCGAATCATGATATCGGGTTTCATCTGTCCATAACCAAGTATTCAAATCGTCAGGAATTACGATTGTATATTTTACTTGAGAAGCTTTGGGCCGATAGCGTGTTATCTCATATCGATAAACGGATCGATCTGGAATCTGAAAAAGATTTTCATCTAACTTCTCCGGTGGAACTCATAAGCTTTCAGGGTCCTCATTTCGGGGACAGATACGGGATCGCCCATACGGCTTTTAAGGCTTTGGATGACCAAGGCATTCCGATCCTGGTCGCTGCATGCTCCGGAGCCGCCGTTTACATTGTGTTGCCTGAAAAAAAGCTGCAGGAAGCCAGACCTTTATTGGCCGAAGCATTTGAGGTCCCATAACAATAAAAGTTAGGGCTTCGTCCCAATTGGAATAGTGGAACGATGGCGTAATTGGTTTTGAAAAAGTGGGGTATTGATCAATGCCATCTCGACATGTGTGAGACAGAGACAGGAAGCCTCAATAAAATTATAATATTTTAAGGAATTAAAATATTCATAGACGTTCAAATATCGGCATCAACTCATGAATATGAAACTTTTTACAGTCAATGACGAATTCGACTGGAGAATGAAGGTTTTTGATACCATCCCTTATCCTGCACTTATTCTTACACCGGATAAAATCATCGTCTCAGCGAATCGAGCCTTTTTAGAGAAAAAGCAAACCGAGTTAGAAAATGTTGTCGGCAAAACATGTCATCGAGTTTTCTATAATACGGATGAACCCTGTTCCCCGGCGATTTGTCCTTTTTCCAAAGTGATTGCCGAAAAGAAATGGCAATCCATAATAAGACGAGTGGAATACGAAGGGAACGAGGAAGTATGGGTAGACCGAATGTTTTCCCCGATATTGGATGAAAACGGAAAGGTCAAATTTATAATGGAGTGCGTCCGCGATGTCACACGGGTGATTACTTTGGAAAAAAGATCCATCCGCATGAGACAATTTTTAGATAAGGTCATACAAAGCTCTCACAATGCCATTGTCGCTTCAGACATGAACGGACATATTTTGTTAATGAATCAGGCGGCTGAAGATTTATTCGGCTTTTCCATGGAAGAAGCCATTCGAACAAAAAACGCAGAGAACTTTTATCCGTCCGGCAAAGCAAAAGAGATCATGAAACATTTAAAAAGCGAGGATTTTGGTGGAAAGGGAAAATTGTTCGCCTCTCGAATTGATGTCATTAACGCACAAGGTGAAACCGTTCCCGTTGAAATGACAGGCGCCATTATTTATCATGGTGAAGAAGAAGTGGCGACTACGGGAATTTTTTATGATCTTAGGGAAAAAATTGCTGGTGAGAAAAAACTGAAAGAGGCGTTAATCCAAATCAACCGGTCAGAAAAAATGGCATCTCTGGGTCAATTGGCGGCAGGGATAGCCCATGAAATCAATAACCCGCTGACCGGGATTCTTCTGTATGCAAACCTGGCACTTGAACGGTTCGACAAAGCGGACCCGCTTCGAAAATATTTAACGTCTGTCATCGATGGTACCGAGCGATGCAAAGATATTGTGAAAGACCTTCTGGCGTATAGCCGGCAAACGAGTCCGGCCAAAGAAACGTTTCAGATCAATTCACTAATAGAACAAAGCTTGACCCTTCTCCGGGATCAAAAACGGTTTTTAAATATTAACCTCGTGAAAAAAATGTCTGATGATATGATGTTGATTCGTGCTGATAAAAATCAACTCATTCAGGTCATCATAAATTTGACAATGAATGCCATCGACGCCATGGATAGAAAGGGAACCTTAACATTTCGGACATACCGGAATAAACCTCATAGAAAAGTATACATCGAGGTATCGGATACCGGATGCGGTATACCTGAAGAGAATTTATCAAAAGTATTTGATCCGTTTTTTACAACAAAAGGACCGGAAAAGGGCACCGGTCTTGGCCTGAGTACCTCTTATGGAATTGTAAAAGAAAATGGCGGCCGTATTTCAATCAAGGAAACGAGCTCCAGGGGAACAACTGCTTTGATCGAACTTCCATTTTATACACCTGATGAAATAACCGCGGTTTCATAGAAAAAATAAGGAAAGGCGGTCAAAATCATGACGGAAAAACAATCCGCTGACATTTTATTTAAGCCCAAAATCCTGGTGGTCGATGATGAAAAGGTCATTCGAAATGGGTGCCGTGAAGTACTCACCCAGGAGGGCTATGAAGCGATCTTGGCTGAGAACGGGGAGCTGGGATTGAAAATGATTGAGAAAGCGCATTATGATGTCATCCTGCTGGACCTGATGATGCCGGGCTTATCGGGTTTTGAGGTTTTGTCACATGTTAAAACACTCCACCCGGACACCTCGATTATTGTCATCACCGGTTATGCCACGATCGAAAATTCTATTGAAGCCATGAGAAAAGGCGCCTTTGATTTTATTCCAAAGCCCTTTTCTCCGGACCAGCTCAGGGTGGTGGTGTCCAAAGCCATCGAACATACCGGCGCTCTCAAAGACATCGCCAACGAAAAATCCAGAATTCGCGTGCTCATTAATCTTATCGCCAACGGTGTCATGGTTACGGATGCTGAAAAAAAGCTGGTGCTGGCCAATCCGGCTTTTATGAAAATAATGGGCTTTAAAGAAGATGATATCATTGGCCGTCCGTTTACAGAGCTTGTTCAACAAGACCAACTTCGACAAATGGTTGAACATGCCTTTTCCATATCTGAAGGTGAACTCACCGAACTCACCGAAGAATTGAAGATTGAAAAAAGTGGAGAAGATACAACAGCCACCTACGTTGCTCGATGTCGTCCTTTCAGAGACCGAATCGGCCGGAATTTGGGAACCATTACCGTTCTGAGCGATATTACCTATTTAAAGGACATCAATCAGCGCCAGTCTGATTTTGTTTCCATGGTGGCACACGAGATTCGAAGTCCCCTGAATTCTGTCATGGCGCAGATGAAAGTTGTTCAGGATGGACTGGCCGGTGACATTACACAAAAGCAGGGTGAAATTCTGGGCAGGGCCTCGGAGAAAATTAACGGACTCGTTTCCCTTTCTTCGGAGCTTTTGAATATGGCCTCCAGAGAGGCCGGATTGATAGCCTTAGAAAGAAACGAATGCGATATGGGCGAAGTGTTAAAAGACCAGGTTGAGTTTCATCGACCAAAAGCCCAGGCAAAAGGGATTCAACTCAAACTGGAACCGTTGCCGGATTTACCGCCGGTACTTGCAAACAAACAAAACATGGAAGAGGTGTTTTCCAATCTGATTACCAATGCCATTAACTATACACCTGGAAAAGGGAAAATATCCGTATCCGCCCGTTCGGGAAAACACCACCTGTGCATCAGTATCAGCGATACCGGGTTCGGAATCGCTGAGGAGGATTTGGACCGAATTTTTGACCGATTCTATCGCGTAAAAAATGACAAAACACGATACATTATCGGCACTGGTTTGGGATTGCCCATTGTTAAAAGTATCGTCGAAGCTCATGATGGAATGATCCAAGTTGAAAGCAAACCCGATCATGGAAGTACGTTTATTGTTTATATACCTTTTATGACGTCATAAAATGCATTTGAAGCAATGTCTTAAGTTTCTGTGCCTCAATATTGCTAAAAAGCCTTTGAAGTAGCGAGCCGAAAGAAATTTTTAAAGGTGAAATATTTCTCTGGTGCATTATCGTACGGCGCCAAAATACAAAGTGATTACTATTTAACATTATCTAATCAATATCTGTGCGTTACATTTTCGCTGCGCCTTGAATAGGTTCATGAAGCTTTTGTCTGTTTAACCATCGCATTCATATGATTTTACCTTAAAAAATTTTCCTGACTTGATACTTTAGGATAGCGTTGCTGAAAACTATGGGTGCGAAACTTGAGTATGATTATCCGTTTTGTTTGCGATCAATTGATGTAATACAAGATAGGTTATGGATTCCGGTTTTTCGATTAGCACCGACCGGAATGACATCTTTATTTGCCGAGTTAAAAATACGGGGGGAGAATCATGGAAAAGGGTGAAAAACTGGTTATTATCGGATGCGGTGGGGTTGGTGGGCCTGCTGCAATGATGGCAAAGAAACTTATGCCGGATATAGATGTTACGATTATTCGCAAAGAAGATCGTTTTATCGTTCGATGAGCTTTACCGCATGCCGTGGCCGGTCTGGCCACTGTTGATTCCATCACAAATCCGGATGCCATGTTTGAAAATGCATGTATTATAAACATTATTGAAGAAGTAACCCAAGTGGATACAAAGAAAAAGATGGTTGTGCTGTTAAACGGCACTACCATTGATTACGATAAAGTCATTTTAGGCACCGGATCGGTGCCGGTAATTCCGCCCATCGAGGGAATTGACCTCAAGGGGGTGCTGAGTTTGAGGACCGCTGTGGATGCGGAAAATATCAAACGGTTTATGGAAGAGAAAAAGCCCAAGAATCTTGTTTTTATCGGAGCAGGATTTATTAATCTTGAACTGGGTGCTCTCCTGTCAGAAATGAAACCGGATTATTACAATATGACCGTCATTGAATTCTTAGACTATCCTTTGCCCCTGATGCTTGATCCGGAGCTGGCTGCTAAAATAGAGACATACCTGGTTGAAAAGGGTTTCAATATGATGATGGCATCCAAGGCAACAAAGATCCTTGGGAGTGACGGGTTGGTTACAGGGGTGGAAATTGAAACCGGTGAAACGATCGATGCAGATATGGTCATGCTGTCAGTGGGGGCAAGGCCGAATTTAGAGCTGGCAAAGGATATGAATCTTGAACTTGGCAAGTTTGGCATCAAAGTCAACAAATACTTGGAAACGTCAAATCCGGATATCATTGCTGCCGGAGATTGTGTTGAAAAAATTCATTTTGTAACAAAAAAACCTTCACCTTCCCAACTCCGCGGTCCTGCCGTTATTCAGGGGCGTCTTGCCGCCAAAAATCTGGCTGGGTATAAAATTGAATTCCCGGGAATATTAAACAACTCTGCGGTTAGAATTTTTGACAAATACATCGCTGCAACAGGTTTGAGGGATGAGCAGGCACAAGAGAAAGGATTTGAAACTATCAGTACGACAGTCAATTCCAGAAGCAAACACGGCATGATACCCGGCGTCAAACCCTGGACGCTTAAGCTTGTCTTTGACAAAAAGACTCAAAGGCTCATCGGAGGACAGATCATCAGCGATAGTGATGCAGCGGTTAAAGAGATCGATACCATCAATGCACTGATTCTGGGCGAAAAAATAATCCCGGAACTCACCACTTTGATGTGTGCCGGAAATCCTGATTGCTCTTCTGAGCCGAGCCTTGAACCGATTACCATTGCAGCAGAGCAAGCATTGCAAAAATTGAAATAATATATACTCAAGTTTCGCATTCTTAATTTTCAGAAACGCCAATACAGCGGAGCAGGCCGGTAACTTCATCACTTAATTGTTTCCAAAGATTATATTGACCTATTCGTATCGGGGTATAAAAAGGGTCCCATGATGTGTTGGACAAATCGGTTTTTTGTTCTTGATTTGTGACATTTTTTTTGCTTTTACATGGCGATGTTTTTATATTTTTAAAGGGGAGTCCTTCTAAATGGCGGATAAAAATGTTCTGATTATCGGTGGCGGCGTGGCCGGCCTTTCTGCGGCGGTTGAACTTGCCAATTTAGGTATCCATGTTGAACTGGTTGAAAAATCGAATTTTCTGGGCGGACGTGCCATCGGTTATGCCTGCAAAGCTATTGAAAATACCTGTGTAAAGTGCGGCGCTTGCATGGTGGAAGAAAAATTGCAAAGCGCGGTTTCTCACTCAAACATAAAAATATTGACCGGCAGTCAGGTACAAAACATATCTAAAAACCATCGATTCACAGCAAGTATCCAACAAGAACCTTTGGTTATCGATCGTGAAAAGTGCACCAACTGCGGGTTGTGTCTTGATCAATGCCCGATCGACAGGGCGATTCTTCAGGGTTTTTCAAAAAACAACCATCCCTTTTATGCGGTCAACAAAGAAAGATGCCTTTATTTCAAAGATCAATCCTGCACCATATGCAAGGATGAATGCCCAGAAACAGCCATTGATCTGGAGAAAAAAGCATCGGAACACACCATAGAAGCAGATGCCGTATTAATTGCCACCGGATTTCAACCCTTCAACCCCAAAGACAAACCTTACGGATACGGGCGTTTTAAAAATGTTGTTACCGGTCTCGAACTGGAAAGAATGTTAAAACAGTCCGGTCGGGTAAAAAAGCCAAGCGGTAATAAACTTTTGCAAAAAATCGCTTTTATTCAGTGTGTGGGCTCCAGGGATGTCAAGCTGAATCATCTATGGTGCTCAAAGGTATGTTGTGGTTCGGCGCTGCGCATGGCAAGGCTTATCAAAGAAAGGCAGCCGGAGACCGAGATCACCTTTTTCTATATGGATGTTCAGACCTTTGGAAAGGATTTCGAACAATTCTATAAAGAGGTTCAGGAAAACATCCGAATGATACGGGCCATTCCCGGTGATTTTTATGAAATGGATGATCAGCGTTTGAAGGTAAATTTTGTGGATAATCCTACGCATGAAACTATAGAAGAAATTTTTGATCTGGTGGTACTGTATGTAGGCATAAACCCTATCGAGGATATTGGAACCCTGTCGCGGATGTTCAAGATAGGGCCTGATGAATTCGGATTTTTAAAAACCGATGATAAGGGAATATCGGTTTCTAAAACTGGTGTATTTACAGCCGGGACCGTCCAGGGGCCCATGAGCATTTCCGAGACCATTGCCGGTGCCGGAAGCGCTGTATGGAAAATTCTTAAATATTTTGGAGAATAGACAAATCGTTTATCTCGGGATTTGAAAAGGTACCAGTGTGGACAATAAAACACTCATTTTAGGAAATGGGCCTTGCGCAGTTGCTGTTGCTGAAAATCTTCTAACTACAGGCATTGAAATCGTTATTGCAACTGAAGATGACACCTGCGGTCTTGATGAATCCGCCGACTCCGAGGCTTTAAAAATCCTGACAGAGACGCGATTGATTTCATGCAAAGGTTCTGTGGGGACATTTAGAATCGAGGCCAGACAAAACAATAAACCCGTAACATTAGATGTCGGTCGTATCATCATTGCCGAGGAAGATCAAAGGACGTCCAATTTTTTGCTGTACGGATTGAAAGCCTCTTCTACCATCATAACGCTGTCTCAAATAAAGGACGTTTTTCACGATTCATCGCGTAAAAAAGGCGTCCTTTCGGAAATAAAAAAGGTGATTTTCCTTACAGGCCTTGTGAAAGAAAGCACGCCGGTCATTGCGAAAGAGGTGATGTTATCTTCTCTTTTACTTCAAAAAGACTATAACCTGCAAACCTATATTCTGACGAAGAACTTAAA
>PKTV01000050.1 GCA_002868985.1 Desulfobacteraceae bacterium
CCGACATTTACATGTGGCTTGGTCCTCTGAAACTTTTCCTTACCCATCTTTGAAATCCTCCCATGCTTTGTTGGAATTGATGTTTAGCAAGGTGCTTTGGCTTTAAACATTATTCTTTTCAAAATTTTCCCGTATGCGCCATCTTGTCTAAGATGGAGCCCACGACCGGGATCGAACCGGTGAACCTCTTCCTTACCAAGGAAGCGCTCTACCGACTGAGCTACGTGGGCGCTCCTGTGTAATCTTATGATGCCGTCTGGGAAACCTTTAATGCAGTCTATATTCAATTTGGAGCGGGAGACGAGATTCGAACTCGCGACATCCAGCTTGGAAGGCTAGAGCTCTACCACTGAGCTACTCCCGCTCATATAACATAAAGATGCCCTTTATAAAACTCTTTGTTTAATGATGATTTTGAAAAAATAAGTTTCCTCAAAATGTGTAGTAAGAGTTATGAAAGAAGCCATGTAGTTCCTGTCGATTTCGCTAAACTAAATAAACCGAAATCTCCTACATACGACCTACTTTGAGGCTGGTGGTGGGGGGAGGATTTGAACCTCCGAAGGCTTCGCCGACAGATTTACAGTCTGTTCCCTTTGACCACTCGGGAACCCCACCTGAATTATATTTTCAAATATGGAGCCAGAGACAGGAGTCGAACCCGCGACATCCTCATTACAAGTGAGGCGCTCTACCAACTGAGCTACTCTGGCAGCACATTGTTTAACCTTTCTCTCATAAAACTAGTTCTTTTACATATATTTTTATTTTTTTTCAAGCCTGATATTTAGCCGTTATATATAATAATCATAAATTATTAGCAATAATCAACGATATTATTTAAAATACTGCCTTTTACTCCTTTTTTCTATTATTTTTTGTATATGATGTCCTGATGATTTTTTGCCACATCTCGTCATAGGTGATCAATAAATTGACGACTAAAATTGGAAGGCAACACGTATTATCTTCATATAATTTCTTATATAATTGTTATTACAGTTCTTATTTATACATCCAGATCCGTTCTATCCTGGCATATTATTTGCTTATTAACAGACAATAAAAGCATATATTATTATAAATGCAAGTATTATTATAAATGCAAGAGAAAATTATTAGAATCGTATCATTTTCGAAAAGCGAATTCAGTAAAAGTTATCTTAAGCTCCTAAAAACAAAGCTTTTATCACTTTTTCAGCGAGATAAAGCCTTGACAAAGGCGCCAAATGTTGTGTAATCGAACATCAAGCCATTAAAAACTGATGATACACCTTATTTAATCATCTGATATGAATCGAGGTATTTAATTTGATAAATTCACGAGTTATTATTCTGTCTTTTTTCGTTTTTTTGTTCTTATGCGGCTGCGTACAGAATCTTCATAAAAATCCCGTATCACCGGAAGAGACTTTTTTTTCGGATCATGAAAGTTCGCCTGATCCTGCGACAACGTCCGACAACGTCGCTTCTGATATATCATCTCCAACAGATGCCCTTGATCTTTCAGAATTACCCGAAAAAGCAGACTCTGAAGATCAGAATTCCTCGCTTGCGGGTTCTGATATTCAGAATCGTGAATCAAACGATTCTGATCAAGGGGAAAAAATACAATCCCTCCTTGATGAAGCGCTTGATTTTTGCCAAGCATCCCAGGATTTTTGGCAAAAAGGGGAGCTTGAAAACGCTCTTGAAGCACTGGACCATGCTTATGCTTTAATCTTGAAAACCGATACGACCACCAACCCTAAACTCATACAGCAAAAAGAAGATCTGCGTTTTTTGATTTCTAAACGCATTCTTGAAATTTACGCATCGCGTAATATTGTTGTAAACGGGAATCACAATGCCATTCCTTTGGTGATGAACAAGCATGTTCAGCTTGAAATCAATCACTTTACCAAATACGGTGAAAAAAGTTTTTTCATCGAAGCCTACAAACGTTCGGGAAAATATCGCCCATATATTGTTTCAGAACTCAAAGCAGCCGGTATGCCGGTTGAATTATCATGGCTTCCGCTAATTGAAAGCGGATTCAAGGTCAATGCGCTTTCAAGGGCCAGAGCCCTTGGACCCTGGCAGTTCATCCCCTCAACCGGATACAAATTTGGTCTCAAACGTGACAAATACATCGATGAAAGAATCGATCCGATCAAATCAACTCAGGCTGCAATTGCATATTTGAAAGAACTGCATCAAATTTTTGGTGACTGGTCAACTGTCCTGGCGGCTTATAATTGTGGTGAAGGGCGGGTTCTTAGAGTCATACGATCTCAGAACATAAACTACCTTGACAATTTCTGGGATCTTTATGAGCGTCTTCCTCGAGAAACCGCTAGATACGTTCCCCGCTTTATGGCTGCTCTTTTTATTATTAACAATCCGGAAAAATACGGGCTCAATGCCATCACCGTTGACGAGCCGTTAGAATATGAGAATGTAACGGTTTCAAAACAGATCCATCTTAAAAATGTTGCTAAAGAAATCGGTGTTGCTGAAAAAACGCTCAGAGAACTTAATCCTGAGCTTCGTTACCGTATACTTCCTCAAGACGAATATCCGCTTAGGGTTCCCCCGGGAAAAAGCGAAGTTTTGCTGGCAAATCTGGATAACATACCGGTGACACACCCGCCTCAGCCTGCCTATGTCTATCATCGGATAAGACACGGCGAAAGTCTTTCCACCATTGCCAGAAGATACCGTTCCAGTGTTAGAAAAATTATGCGCGCAAACAATTTACACAGATCGAGCTATATCGTTGCAGGGAAAAAACTCAAGATACCTCTCAGGGGCACAATGCCATACAGACCGAAAATAGACCGCACCAAAGATTTTACAATCCCATCCGCCCATGTTGTAAAAAGTGGCGATTCGCTCTGGAACATTGCCAAACGATACGGCACAACGACCAAAAAGATCCAGAGTTTAAACGAGCTGCAGACAACACAACTGCATATCGGCCAGGTTTTAAAAATTCCCGGATACAAAAATGAAAAAATAGTTGGAAAAATAGAGGTTGGAAATCTAAAGGTTTATCAGGTTAAACCCGGTGATAGTCCGTTCGATATCGCACAACTTCACAATATGCCCCTTCAACGATTTCTGCGCATCAATCTTTTGACGCTCAACAGCACGATATATCCGGGACAAAAACTATTTATAGAATAGCCGAATTTGATTAAAATAATTATAAACCAGATCCCCGTGGAACCCTTTCAGGTCATGACATATCTGGTGGCCTGCCCCCAAAGTTGCGATGCAGTTATCATTGATCCGGCTGGAGATGAAGACAAACTTCTGGCCTTGATTGAAACAAGAAACCTCCGTGTTAAATATATCCTGAACACTCATGGTCATGCCGATCATGTTTTGGGAAACCCAACGCTGAAGAACCTTCTCAAAATCCCGGTATGCATGCACGAAGCCGATGACAAATTTTTTAACGACCCTTCTGTACGAGAAACATCTTCTCATGAGTTGGGGTTGCCTCCGCCTGACCCCGTAGATATAAAGTTGAAAGATGGCGACGTACTTGAAGTGGGAACGCTCAATATCGAAGTTATTCACACACCAGGACATACACCGGGCTCTGTCTGCTATCGGGTTGGTGAGAATCTTTTTACCGGCGACACCCTTTTTGTCGGCGCAGCAGGAAGAACCGATTTAACCGGCGGCTCACTGAATACACTTATTCAATCTATCGAGAAAAAACTGATCGTACTTCCGAAACGAACCATAGTCTGGCCCGGGCATGATTATGGAGAGAGTCCGACATCCACCATTGGCAAGGAGATGGAAGAAAATCCATACATCACCGACTTTATTCTTGAGTAGAGCGAGGTTTTCATGGCGACATTTGAAGAATTGAAAACTAACGCCATAAAGGTTTTTGGGAATTTTGGGGCATGGGTTTTTGATGAATGGAAAAAGTTGAATGATACTTTTTTTTATGGAGAAAACATCGTCGGTGAGATCATTTGGGGGTCGACACCTCAGGACAGAAGTCTCGGATATTATTCTCCGGATAAAAATTTTATCGTTTTACATAAAACGTTAATGCGTCCTGTCTATCCAACAAGCGATCTTACATGGAAGCTTCGCCATTTAAATAAAAGAAAGGTCAGTGATGTTCTTTTGCATGAGATGATTCACCAAAGGGTTCACCAGATCGGAGGATGGGAGGGAGAAAATTGCCATAACAACGGGCAGTTTGTAAATGAAGTCAATAGAATCGCAAAACTTCTGGACATAGATATTAAGGCCAAAGTCATCCAATGGAAAACCATCCATGGTAAAACAACCCCGTCCGTTGAGCCCGGATGTTTAAACCCTGAAGAACTATCGAATTTCCCATATTCGTCCAGAAGCCGTAACTACTATTACGAGCAATCTTAACAAGACCTTTCAAAACATTTGTTTTTGATAAAGAACTAGTAAAGATCCTGGCCCAGAGGACCAGGCTTAGGTAATCCATAGAGGAGATTTGCTTTGTTAGAAGTTTATTGAATTATTGAAATTACAAATATCAAATCACAAATATCAAATAATTTCCAATGACCGAAATTCGAAAATCCAAACAATGTCTCGCCCTGGAAGGTTTTGGTCATTGAATATTGGAATTTGAGATTTATTTGTGATTTGGTGCTTGGAATTTGTGATTTTAGACACAAAAGTCCACGGCAGAGCCATCTAGTTCTGACTTGGCATAGAGGATCAGGTTTTTCAGGACAAAATAAATATATTCTTTGTGCCTTAGAGCCTTTGTGGCAAATATTTTTATTTCCGACTTGTCCGGATCAGGTGTTGAATAACCGATGGACTTCCTCCTGATTTGACCATATGGCATCTGTTTCAATATACAATTTTTTAAAGGCGTTTTCAATGGATGACCGTTTCTCTTCAAAATCAGAGCGTTGTAATTCTCTTGGAATGATAATTTCATCCGAAAACCGGATGATCACACGTGAAAAAGGCTTTGGAACCATAAACCTGTCCCAACTGTTAAACACCCATTTTTTCTCGGCAGAGGTAATGACGGGGACAATCGGCATTCCCGAAGCCTGGGCAATAAGAAGCAGCCCGGGTTTAACAACGCCAAGAGGACCGGTAGGGCCGTCCACAATGTGACCGACCTTGTATCCTTCATGAACCAGTTTTTTAATCTCCCTTAATGCTTGACGTCCCCCCTTTGATGAAGAACCTCTCACCGGATACCATCCCATGACGTTAACAATTCTGGAAATTAGTTCCCCGTCTTTGCTCTGGCTGATCATGATTGAAATTGGCTTTCGGCTTGCAAAAAAGGTTATCCCCGGGAAAAATCTCTGATGCCATGAAGCATAAATCGGAATGTGTCCTCTCTTCAGAATCTCTTTTTCAATCTCGGGGTTAATAATTCTGATCCTGTAAGTTGATGATATAATCCTAACGATCAGGATTCCAATATAAGGAAATATCTGTAAATTTACCAAACGTTTCAGCATATTCATTTTTCCGGTCAGCCCCCTTATAAAATAATACCTTCGCGGTGCAACATCGATCATGTTTTTATTATACTTGAGGCGGTAATGCCTTTTAAAGTAAAGTATCACCTTTTTTCGCAGTAAGGTTTATCATCGTTCTTAATTTAACGGTGTATACCGGAATTGGATAAAACTACTTTTTCAACTTTTTTTTGTCAAGAAATTATGGGGGGTTATAATTCAACGTACCGGATTTTAATAATTTGTTCTAATCAAATAGATTATTGACAATATGCTCTTTCGAACCTTATGGAGTATTGGAATAATCGAATATTGGGAAAGAAAAATAAATAAGCTTTTTAAAATTGATAAAATTCCTTTATCCCATTATTCCACATTTCCAGTATTCCAACACTCCAATTGTGAGCAGAGCGAGCCAAGTTAATTTCTAACCACTTAGATGGCACTTACAAAAGCCAAGAACGTTGACTTCCAATTGGGAGTATGATTAACTATTTCAATATGATTCATTCTTTCATCCACTTCAACTTAATTAAAAAAAGAGAGGCGGATATTTCTTAAAAATAAAACAGTTAGCAGATTATAAAATGATAAATGTTGAGAATCTTACCAAAAGCTATAATCATGAAGTGCTCTTTGACAGTGTGAGCTTTAAGCTGAATCCTAAAGAAAAAATTGGACTACTTGGTCGCAACGGACACGGAAAAACAACGCTTTTTCGGCTCATAACCGGCAAAATATCTCCAGATTCAGGAATAATAATAATTCCAAAGTATTATCGTATCGGTTACGTTCGCCAGGAGATCGAGTTCACAAAAGATACCGTACTTGCAGAGGGAATGACCGGTCTTCGTGAAGACGAAAAAGACCAGCACTGGAAAGTTGAAGAGATACTCTCAGGCCTCGGATTTTCCAAAGAGGACTTTAAACGACATCCAGACGAATTTTCAGGAGGATTCCAGGTCCGCCTGAATCTTGCAAAAGTGCTCGTCTCTGAGCCTGATCTTTTGCTTTTGGATGAGCCGACCAATTATCTTGACATCACTTCCATCCGGTGGGTTGAGCGTTTTCTGATCCGTTGGTCTCGTGAGTTGATGCTTATCACCCACGACAGAAGCTTGATGGATAAAGTCATTACACACACCCTCGGAATCCATCGCCAAAAGATCAGAAAGCTGGCCGGAAATACCGAAAAGTATTATGCGCAACTGGCCCAAGACGAAGAGGTTTACGAAAAGACCCGTCTCAACGACGAGCGCCGCCGTAAAGAGATAAAACTGTTTATCAACAGGTTCAGAGCCAAGGCAAGGCTCGCGAATCTGGTTCAGTCGCGTATCAAAACACTTTCCAAGATGGAAGAGAAAGAAAAACTTGAAAGGCTAAAGACACTTGAATTTTCTTTCAGAGGCAGCCCGTTTCCTAAAAAGCATGTGATGAATATTCGAAATGTTTCCTTTTCATATGACCCCCAAAAACCGCTGATCAGAAATTTTAATTTCTCAGCAAAAGCACGGGAACGTATCTGTGTTGTCGGAAAAAACGGTAAAGGTAAAACGACACTCTTAAAGCTTTTGTCAGGAGTGCTCAAACCCCAGCATGGTGAAATCGCTCTTCACCCGGCGGTTCAACAAGGATATTTTGAACAGAGCAATATCAAAAACCTGGATGAATCAAGAACCATAGAGGAAGAAATTCTCTTTTCGCACCCGGATGTCGACCGCCAGCAGGCAAGAAATATCTGCGGTGCAATGATGTTTGAAGGCGATAGTGCCTTAAAAAAAATCGGCGTGCTTTCCGGTGGAGAAAAAAGCAGGGTGATCCTGGGCAAACTTCTCGTGACACCGTTGAACCTTTTGCTTCTCGATGAACCCACCAATCATCTGGATATGGAATCGTGCGACGCGATGCTTGCCGCCATCGACAGTTTTGAAGGTACCGTCATTATGGTTACGCATAATGAAATGTTCTTGCACGCTCTTGCCGAGCGTCTTATCGTATTTCAACACCATAGTGTTGATGTCTTCGAAGGGAGCTATCAGCGATTTCTGGAAAAAGATGGATGGTCGGATGAAACAGAAGCTTCGGAAGCTTACCTTAATGACGCTGACCATAATAATGAATCGCACCTTAAGTTGACCAAAAAAGAAAAAAGGCGTATACGTTCCAAGTTTATTGCTGAACGATCCAGAGCCCTTAAACCCCTTGAGAAACGGATTTTTTGTATTGAAAACAGTATCGAAAAACACGATGATGAGCTCAACAAGCTCAATTCTGATTTATTGACGGCCTCACAGGCCGGTGATGGCGAAAAGATCGGTATGCTCTCTCGTTCCATCCATACCTGCCGGTCAGCCATCGATAACCTCTTTGATAAACTTGAGCAATCCACCATCGCCCTTGAAGAACAAAAGACCATATTTGAAAGAAAACTCGAACAGCTCGAACCGAATATTGAGTATTAATGATACATTATGAAAAAAGATTCATCCCACCTGTAGGATGTTAACAAAAGAAAAAGGCATTTATTTCTGGAAAGAAGTTTTGCACATACAATCTTTAGTATTTAGGCACACCCTGCATCGATCGTCACTGCAAGACTGACAAAAATAACACTCCTTGCAAGGATGCTTTTTAAGACTTTCCTGCGGTTTTTCAGGGACATAGACCTTACCCTTTAATCCTGGGACCGAAACAAATGACATAGACAAACTCCAGAGTTAGTTAAATGAGGGGCCGAAAAGTTTTTCTAAATAGTCGCTCCATGGATGATCTTTTTTTAAAACGCGTGAACTCGTGGCAAGGGCTCCTAAAGAAAGAACAGGAACCAATCTCTGAAAAATCAATAGGTTTGCCACACAACCTGTAATTTATTTTAAAGATGCGATTTCGGCATGCGCCTGTTCTTTCTAACGATCCCTAAGCCACTCAAACAGCACCCGCTTTAAAAAAAGATCATCCATTCCGCTAAC
>PKTV01000109.1 GCA_002868985.1 Desulfobacteraceae bacterium
AAAATTAAAAAAAATAAATCAATAAAGAAAATAAATCTTAAACCTCAAAGATGTGGGAAATTCTGAGAAAAAGCTACCGCGTAGCGGTTTCGTACATCTCCTACATATCTGGAAATAAGCTGATCCTTTGATCACTGCTGCAGATCACAACCTTTCCCAAACCTTGGATAAGAATAGTATCAGAATCCCAAGGCAAGCGCTTTAGGACGGTTGTACAAATTATCTTTATGTCTTTACTGCTTCAAGGCATCATCGTATGCATCCATGGCCTCTTTTTCCAAAAGGTGCCCCTGCCCCTGATATCTGGGTGAAAAATGAAAGGGTGTCAGCTGCTTTACCCCGGCCTTACCTGCAATGAGGCCGGCCTGCCGGGCCGTTAGGTGACATTTTTTTTCGGCAATATCTCTATCTTTTTCAAGAAAAGACGCTTCAATAAAGAGATGATCGGAATTTTTCACCAGTTCAACAATCTTTTCGATGTTCGATTCGTTGTACACAACATCCGCAATATATGAAACCTTCTGTCCCGGAGTGATCAGGGCAATTTGTTTTGCAAGGTCCCCTAAGACGAAAGTTTTTTTGTGTTGTTTTTTGCCGCATTTAACCTCAAAGTCTGAATCGGGGTTTTGATTGTTAAACAGAGCTTGTTTGAATTCTGTTAGCCAGGGACCGACGTCCAACCCAAGTTCGGCAACAGCATCTTTCATGATATTAACGTGAAATCGTTCCCTTAAGGTGAATCCGAGACAGGGAATACTGTGATCAAGAATCTGGGTAAAAACGGAAAAAGAGGGTTCTTTATGAAGGGACCCGTTAAAAGGGTGTTTAACTGCATTTGAAGCTGGAATAAATCCGTTTTGGCAAATGTAATCCTTTGTCACCAGATGCTCGTTATGTACCTCGGTGACATGCAGGGCCAGTAGATTCGTGTAGTTCTTGACAAGGTTCCATGAATATCCCGCGAGTTTTCCCTCAACATTTTTTATAAAATTTTCAGGACCATACAGGAAAAGATCTTGCTCACGGCCAAGGACAAGCCTCAGCAGTTTGTCAAATCCGATAAAATGATCCATATGCGTATGGGTAATAAAGACATGACTGATTTTAAGAATATCCCTGGCTGAAAGTGAACAGATATCTCCGAGGTCAAAAATTACGGCGCGGTTTTCATAAAGAAATGGGATAAACAGACTTGGATCGTCAAAAGGTCCATTCACCAACCTGGGGAGGAAGGAGGGTCGCATTGTTAGGCCAGTAATTTTATAACTTGCCGGTTGATACAAAGATATATTTCTTCGTCTGAACCGTAAACGTCGACGATGACTTTATGATTGATAAGGGTTTCTATCACGAATGCGGTAATGTAAAGACTGACGACACTTGGATTTTGTACGATGTGTCTAAATGGTGCAATCTTGTAGTCGACATCAAAGTCTTCACTGCGGCTCAACTTTTCTATACATTTTGTTATCTGCTCTTCAAGTACATTTTTATTCGTGGTTTCAACAAGATCATTCTCGACAAGCTTCATGGCAATGGCATTAGAAAGGGGTTCGATACCATCCCTCGCATTTTTTATTGCTTTTCTACGGGCATATTCTTTTGAAGACTCAATTCTCGACAATATTTTTGATTCACCTTTGCTGGGTCGAAATACTTTGGCCATAATATGTCACCTTTAACCTAACATCCTAAATGATCGTAAACAAAACAGGAAAAATATTATATGTGTTTAATTTATCCGCTTTTTTGTAAGTTTAAATGTATTTTCGTATTTCTTCTACAAATGAGATATAAACGTTAGAAAAAATCCCATTTCGTTTACCCCAAGGGGAAAGCCGATGACACCCCATCTTCTTCGTTATCAAGGACTCGCAGTAGACGACTACGGCTTCGTCCTTGATGTCTCAAATCTGGGGCATCCTCGACTTTCGTTCATTTAGGGTATCATCCATTTTTATTTTTATGCATAAGACAGAATAATAATGCCGAGTATTGTCTATTGCAAGAAAAATTTTAAACTGCCGATGTTACGTCTCTTCAATAACAATTTGAGCATTTTTTCTGCCGTTCCATCGATTCCACCGAAGACGGTAAGCCATCTGATCAAAGTTGTCTTTTAAGGGGATTCGGGTATCCACATTAAATTGTATTGCGTTGAATGTTTTTCCAGACTTTCCTATCTTCTGCTCTAATACCATTTGCCTGTGATGATTGCCGACACGTTTTGATGATACAATATTGACTTTTTTCGTCATAAAAAGCGGTTCATGGTTTGCGATACCAAAGGGTTTCAACGATTCAAGTTCATCAATCAGTTTATCTGAAATGTTAACAAAATCGAGTTTGTAATCGATGGCGATTTTCGGTATAAAATCAACTGGTTTTGCCATATGGCTCACAATGTTTTCAAAGTGGTTTTTAAACGGGTCTATATTTTCGGTCTTGATTTTGAGGCCTGCTGCCATTGGATGTCCGCCAAAGTTCTCAATGTTCTCAGAACAAGCCGACAACCCCTCATACAGATTGACCTCAGGGATACTTCTGGCGGATCCTTTCCCTATTCCGTCTGCTGTTGTGATCAGTACAACCGGGCGAAAATATTTTTTAGTAAGTCTTGATGCAACAATCCCGAGAATCCCTAAATGCCAATCTTGATGGACCAAGACCAATGTATTTTTTCGAAGCAGATGCGGATTATTTTTTAAATGATCGTTGACTTCGGTAAGTATTTTATTTTCGATATTGCGCCGATTCTGGTTCAGGCGGTTGAGAGAATGTGCAATTGTCCGAGCTGCTTTGATATCTTTGGCACGCAGAAGTTCAACAGCGGTTGACGCGTGATCGATCCTGCCTGCTGAGTTTAATTTAGGGGCTAGCTGGAAAACAATATCATCGGAATCAATGGCATGTTTATTGATTTTGCAAACTTCGATCAGTGCATTCAGACCAGGACGGTGCGATGAACGGATAATGTTCATACCTGCTTTAATAAGTATCCGGTTTTCACGGGTTAAAGGAACCATATCAGCCAAGGTGCCAAGGGCGACAAGATCACAGTAATTTTTTAGATTGGGTTCCGGACGGTCCTGCCAGAAATTTGTGTCTCGAAGCTTTTTTCGAAGGCAAATCAGCAGATAAAACGCGACGCCGACTCCGGAAAGGTCGTGAAAACCGGAAGGACAATCATTCCGCTTGGGATTTATCAGTGCAACTGCAGGCGGCATCGTGTCCGATATCATGTGGTGGTCGGTAATGATAACATCAATTCCTGCGTCACTTGCGGCTTTAACTGCATCGTGACTGTCGGATCCGCAGTCTACGGTGATAATGAGGTGTATTCCATTGGGCATCGCGACATCTGAAATATGGTCTATTTTCAGACCAAAGCCTTCCGCTATTCTGTGGGGAATGTAGTAAGACACATCCGCATCGACTGAGTGGAGAAATTCCAACAGAAGGGTTGTGGCGGTAATTCCATCAACATCATAATCGCCAAAGATCAATATTTTTTCTTTGCGTGCCATGGCTTTTAAAATTCGGTCAACCGCGACATCCATATCCTTTATGGAAAAGGGCGGACTTAACTGGTTGAGGGAGGTGTTGAAAAAGTTTGATACATCTTCTGAGGAAAAAATATTACGATTGATCAAGATTGAGGCAACTGCCGGATGGCAATTCAATATTGTGCAAAGTTTTTCGACCAAATGAATGTCAGGCTGAAGTATTTGCCACTCTTTTTTCATTAAAAGGCCATATAACTTAAATTTTAGATTTGAACAACTGCAAAAATTCTAACCCGGAATTTTTTTAGTTTCTTAACATTGAATTTTGTGTTTTTTTTGACCAAACTTTTTCCATTTTGCCACTAAGGCACCAAGGCACGAAGAAAGAATAATAGATATATCCTTTGTGTCTTAGTGCCTTTTTGGTAAATGTTTTTGGTTCCGTCTTGTCCGGGTTCGGACTTTTTTGGTTGATAAGGTGATAGATACAATGGTACTTAAATAGATTCAATATTTAGGTGCAAAAACCGAGCAAATGGCTTTTTGATTTTGGAAACTCTAAAAAAATTTCTTCGCATTGATCGAAGAGAGATCTGTTTTTTTAAATTCATTTTAGAGGCGTATGACGGTATTGCAACATTAACCACCATCGACGCCCATCAGGGTATCGTACTGCTTCGCATCGCTCCAGGTTGCGAAGGTGACGTTGAAGCAGTTTTGCAGGATCTTAAAAAAGACATTATGATCGATGATTCCGTAAAATATCATTTATAAAAAAAATGGAAACACTTTAGCCCTTTTAAAACATTGTCGCTTCGGGTATCATTACATTTATGGCTGAAAGAACTCGTGAATAAGGGCTCGTAATGAAAGAACCTGCCCGGGCTATTAATAAATGCCTCTGTTTTAACAGGGAATTTCATCTATAAAGTCAAATCGCTTATGGCTCTTTCAAAACGATCCCTAATCCACTCGGACAGCTTCCAGCCATAAATGTAATGATACCCGAAGCTCTTTCTTGTTGGGCGAGGCTGAAAGCGAAGACCAATGAAATCGGTTTATTTCAAAGGACTGAACTATTACAAAAGATGAAAACAAAATATTTATACATCAATACCATCGGTTGTCAGATGAATGTATATGACTCCGAACAAATCGCCAGGGGGCTGAAGTCTTTACAATATGAAATGACCCCATTTTTAGAGAAAGCGGATCTGATTATTGTGAATACATGTGCCATCAGGGAAAAGGCCGAGCAGAAAGTGTTCAGCTTTTTAGGACGTCTGGCCGGTCTGAAGAAAAAAAGACCTGATCTGATTATCGGGGTGGGCGGATGTGTAGCGCAGCAGGAAGGTGCAAAGATCTTAACGCGTGTGCCGCATCTTGACCTTGTTTTCGGTACACATGCCATTGACCGTTTACCCAATGCCATACAGACTATTTTGTCGAAGAAATGCCGTATTGTCGATATTGAAATGTCGGATCAAATTAAAGAGTTGGATGTTGTCACAAATGGAGTTGATAAAGCAGAGGTGTCACGCTTTGTGACCATCATGCAAGGATGCGATAATTATTGCACTTACTGCGTGGTTCCTTATGTTCGGGGCAGGGAAACCAGCAGAGACCCGGAAAATATCATCAACGAAATCCGCAGTCTTGTAGAATCAGGGGTGCGAGAGGTGACCTTGCTTGGCCAGAACGTTAACAGCTATGGGATGAAAGAAGGCCTTTGCACATTTCCCGAGCTTTTACGGCGCATTAACGACATTGACGGACTTTTGAGAATCCGGTTTACCACCTCACATCCAAAAGATCTTTCGGAAAACCTTATCCATGCTTTTAAGGATCTTGACAAATTGTGTCATCATATTCATTTGCCGATACAATCGGGTTCAAACAGGATTCTAAAGAGGATGAACCGGAAATATACACGGGAGATATATCTTGAAAAAGTTGATAAACTGCGTAATACTTGTCCTGACATTGCAATTACATCTGATATAATCGTGGGTTTTCCAGGAGAGACAAAGACGGATTTTCAAGAAACCCTGGATTTGATTAGGACGGTGGAATTTGATGGTTTGTTTGCCTTTAAATATTCTGATCGCCCAAATGCCTCAGCCTCCCGATTTGCGGACAAAATCCTGGAAGATGAGAAAAAACAAAGATTACAACAGGTTCTGGGCCTACAAGATCAATTCACAATCCGTAAAAACAAAACACTGAAAGACTCGATACAGTCGGTCCTTGTGGAAGGTTTCAGCAAAAAACAGAACCAAATCAATAAACAAAACAGCAGTCAAAATGCCCAGTGGACAGGCCGTACATCAACAAACAAGATTGTAAACTTTTACAATAGTGATGGAACGGATTTTTGTACTGAAAACGTGATGGGTCGATTGGTTAATGTTATAATTTTACAAACCTTTTCCCATTCACTGTGGGGCGAAACAAACGGTAAAGAACCAACTTCTTTTGGTTTGAGAGGAGAAAAGAGTTATGTTGCATGAAGTAAACATTGCAAGTATGGCTATAGATCCGACTTCAAACACACCGATAATTATTTTAAAGTCGGTTAAAGGTGATCAAGCGGTGCCGATATGGATCGGCTTGCTCGAAGCGACATCCATTGCATCAGCGCTCAGAGATATCAAATTCGACCGGCCCATGACCCATGACCTTTTCAAAAATTTTATCGACAATCTGGAGATGGAGGTGTCGAAGGTGGAAGTGTGTGATTTAAAAGATAACACATTTTATGCCCGAATATATTTTGTGTCAAAAGATAAAAGTTTTGACATGGATGCCCGTCCAAGCGATGCAATTGCCATCGCCCTTCGGTTTGGTGCGCCGATTTATGTGGATGATAAAATTTTTGATCAATCTCAGATGGTCGAAGGAGATTATGAAGTCTTAAATAAGAGCGAAGACGGGAAAAAGTGGGCGGATTATCTTGAAAACCTTTCTCCTGAGGACTTCGGTAAATACAAGGTATAAAATCGCGAAGCGATTTTATACATAACGGCTATACCGTTGAACAAAAGAAACCTCCCCGTCTCCTGAAATAATTGAGTCTTAAATTGCAAACCTGCCGTTTTCATAGATGGTCACCTTTTTCCCGGATGCAAGATGGGCGGTAACCCTCTTCTTTTCGGTATTGACGAGGTCCCAGTGAAGGGCTGAATCATTGAAACCGAGGCCTTTCTTTTTCTCTTTGGTCAATTCTTTTGGATTCCCGTTATATGTATCGGCATAAGAAGAACCCAGTGCCAGATGGCAGTTTCCGTATTTACCCCCATAGTTCTCATCAAAAAGTGTGTTTGCCATGAAGGTGTTGATTCTTGAGAATCTTTTGTCTGTTAAAGAAAATTCACCCACCTTGTTGGCGCCTTTATCCATTGAGAGCTGTTTAATGACAAAATTTTCTCCCTTTTTTGCGTTGACGTTGACCACAGCGCCTTTTTTAAATTCAAGCCTAACCCCTTTTACATAGTTGCCGCTTCGAAATGAAGGCTGATTTGAAAAGTATATCCCCCGGGTACCTCTCCAGTCCGGTGAAAGAAATATTTCAAAACTCGGGATATTATGGCCTGAAATGCCGATCCATTTTCTTTTTTCTCCCGGTGTTATCGTAAGATCTACATTTTCTGATTCAACATGATAGGCATTCACATTCATGCTGTTGAGCCATTTTTTTATGGATGTTGCGTTATTAAAAATATCTTGCCAATGCGAAACCGGTGAAATTCTGTTCAGAAAGCATGCGTTTACGATTTGGGCTGTATAGGCCTTCATTGAAAGTTTGGCATGTCTGGCCAATTCTTTTGTGGGAAAGGCGCACAGGGTCCATCCGAAATCACCGGCTTGATCCCGGGCATCGAGTATATCACGTAAATACTTTCGAGCCACGGCAGTTTTGCCGATCTTTTTTGGATCTATATGACTCAAGTGTGTTATGGATTCAGGCGCATATAGAAAAATGCCGCCGTTTAAACGGTTAAAAAGTTCTTTTTCACCGGGCGGATGGAAAATAATCTGCTTGTTATTTGCTGTTTCAAAAAAGTGCTGCTCCATATTTGCGGTGGGGTTTGTGCGCTGGACAGGATGAATTCCCATATCCATAAGTTTTGCATAAACAATTTCGGCAAGTCGGACAGCAGGCATATCATAACGGATGAGCACAATGTCATTTTTTTTAAATTTTTTGGTTCTGGCAGTTTTAAGCCCCCACAGTAACGCATCTGCATACCTATCCAGCTGTTTTTCAGTGAACATTATCTTACTCCCGATTTGAAACCTTTGAAAAACATCCCCTTTTGTCCAATTCCGGCGTTAGACTCAAATTTTAATCCTCGAAATACTTCATGTATGTCTGCCTGCCCCGTAGGTCCGGCAGATCGTACTGGGGTGGTTAAAATTTTCGCCTGCCTTGGACTTGAATCCCGCCAAAAGCGGGAAACATTTTTCAAAGGTCTCGACTTTATGGATGATCGTCTTTTAAAAAAAGGCGGTGATATTCTGGATCTTTAAGATGTTTTTTAAGGATCCGTGTCAACAGAGAAAAAATTTCTTCCAGCTCTTCATTGGATAGTCTCGTGATCAATTCTTTCATGAGCGTGTCATCGGAGAATTTCTGAAGATAATAGATAATCGTATTTTCATCGGTTTCTCGGTCGAAACCAATCCCCACGAGACCTTCATATGTTTCAACATGATTGTGTGTGTGGTTGGCCATTTTTTCTCCCAAAAAATATTTAGTAACACTTTAGCCTTCTGGTAAAATTACCGCTTCAGGTATAATTAAATTTTTGCTGAAAGAACTCGTGAATAAGGGCTCGTAATGAAAGAAACTGCCCGGGCTATTAATAAAGGTTTCTGCTTTATCAGGGGGGTTCATCCATAAAGTTAAATCGTCAATGGTTC
>PKTV01000006.1 GCA_002868985.1 Desulfobacteraceae bacterium
AAGGAAAAACCGCCAAATCTGTCTGGAATAGAAAAAATATTGATTCTTCCTTTTAAAGATATGGCGTCACTATTTGGAGAAAGTGTGAACGGTCGTTGTCCGGTGTGTGGAAAGGTGTTCACCACCGGAGACGTGGCAGAAAGCGCCGTCGTTATGCTTACAGAACATTTGTTCACTTTATTAAAAGATCGTAAAGACATTGAACTGATACCCAGCAGTCAGGCCCAAGGCGTTATGTCAGGACTGCTGGCGGGAAGCAATAAAACGCTGGAAGAACGAGCCTTGCAACTTGAGATAGGGCGTGCACTAAATGCCGATGCGATTTTTGCTGGGTATATTTATCGTTTCAGAGAACGAGTCGGTGGTGAATATTCAGTTGATTTGTCGGCCTCTGTAGCTTTTGATATACACCTTATTCGTGTTGAGGATGGCCGCGTGTTATGGAGCGCTCACCTCGATGAAACGCAACGACCATTGTCCGATGACCTTTTTCGGCTGAACCTCTTTTTAAGAAGAAAGGCCAAATGGATTACTGCAAAAGAGATGGCAATATCCGGGCTTGAAGATATGCTTAAAGATTTTTATATTCCATCCGAAACCGAAACATTTGAAACTAGATAAAGCGATGCTTATTATACCTGCAGTTGATATAAAAAATGGAAGGTGTGTACGGCTCTCCCAAGGACGTATGGTTGCAGAAACAGTTTTTTCTGATAATCCTGCGGCTATGGCAAAAAAATGGGAAGATGAGGGAGCTGAAATTATTCATGTCGTTGATCTTGACGGTGCCATTGAAAAAAGTCCTCAGAATCTCGATTCAATAAAAATAATCATAGATAGTGTAAATGCAGATATACAGGTTGGCGGGGGAATCCGGAACGAAAGAACGATAAAAATGTTTTTCGAAATTGGGGTCAAGAGGGTTGTTATTGGTACTGAAGCCATTAAAAATCCGACACTCGTAAAAGATGCTTGTAAAGCATTTCCTGGCCGGATTGTTGTTGGAATTGATGCGCGTAATGGGTTGGTTGCCATTGAGGGGTGGACTAAAACAACTCAAGTTAATGCTGTGGACCTTGCAAAACAATTTGAGGATTCTGGCGTTGCTGTTATCAACTTTACAGATATCTATCGAGATGGAATGAAAACAGGCCCAAACATCGATGAAACCCGTCGTCTTGCTGAAGCTGTATCAACACCGGTAGTTGCTTCAGGTGGGGTTTCATCTATAGAGGATATTCAAAATCTATTACCATTAGAAGCCGTCGGTGTTGTTGGGGTCATTACCGGTAGAGCTCTATACAGCGGAAGCCTTAATCTTAAAGAGGCTATTGAGACGCTTAATGGCTAGATAACAAAAACCAACCGACGAATCAACCAATTGAACAAACGGGATATATGACAATTATCTTGACAAACTAACAAATAATAGTTACTTTACCATGTTATATGTTTGTATTGTTAAAATAAAATAGAAAATAATTGATCATATTTGACGGTTTATCAAAAAGTTTTGTTGGGTTTTTCAATGACAAATTAGGGATTTTGGTTATCAATAGACTTTTTAAAATTCAGCAAACTTGAGTTTTAGATTTAACTTTTATGTAAGACAAAGAGAAATACATTCAATTATATCTATACAAACAAACTGTTACAGTTTTTCTTTGGCTTCTTCTTATTTAAGAACCTTCCATAATGATCGGTTCCTTTTTTGTCAGTCATACCATGTTCATCTCGATGGAGGTTGGTCTTTTTGACAATTTTTATTCCTGAAGATAAGGTTTTAGAGATTAAAAATGCAGCAGATATTGTTGAAGTCGTTTCAGAAAGCGTGCTGCTGAAAAAAACAGGAAAGAACTATGTTGGTCTTTGCCCGTTTCATTCTGAAAAAACCCCGTCTTTTACCGTAAGTCCCCAAAAACAGATATTTTATTGCTTCGGCTGTGCCGCTGGAGGGAATGTTTTTAGTTTTATTATGAAACGTGATGGTATTTCTTTTCCAGAAGCTGCACGGATTCTTTCCAGACAATATGGGATCAATATTCCGGTTCAAACGATGTCAAAAGAGCAAAAAAGACTCAGGAGCGAAAGGGAAAATCTGCTTACCGTAAATAGACAGGCGATGGAATTTTTTCAAAGCAATCTGTTTAATGCTTCTTCAGGTAAACAGGCGTTGATATATCTCAAGAAAAGGGGAATAAGCCAGGAGACGATGGAGATATTTAAGCTTGGATACGCCCCAACTGGTTGGAATAATATCAATAATTTTTTCCAAAAAAAGAAGATTCCCCTCGATATTGTAAAAAAAGCCGGGTTGATTGTTAAAAGAGAAAAAAAAGACGGTTTTTACGATCGTTTCAGAAACCGAATAATATTTCCAATATTTAATGTGAACATGCATGTGATAGGTTTCGGCGGACGAGTATTGACTGATGATTTGCCGAAATATCTGAACTCTCCGGAAACGCCGATTTATAACAAAAGTTCTTCTTTATACGGTCTTCACCGGGCCAGGCAAAAATGCAGGGAGACTGAAACAGTTTACATTGTTGAGGGGTATTTTGATCTGTTGGCCTTGCATCAGAATGGTATTCAAAATTCAGTTGCAACATTGGGGACTTCTATTACTGTGGACCATGTTCATATCCTTAGAAACGTTATCGGCAAGGATGGTCATGTGGTGCTCGTTTTTGATTCTGATGATGCGGGTATGAAAGCTGCACTGAGAAGTTTAGGAATATTTATGAATGCCGAAGTCGATACAAATATTATGCTTTTGCCTCCAGGACATGATCCTGATTCATATCTTTTTGAATTCGGATACGAATCATTTTTTGATATCGCTAAAAGTGCAAAGAGCCTTATATCTTTTCTTATAGATGCCTTGATAGAGAAATAAGGACTTACCGTTGAACGAAAGATCCGTGTACCTTCAGAGATGAGAGAAACGCTGGCATCCATTGATGACAGTGTGGCAAGATCTTTGTATGTAAAAGAGCTTGCTGAACGTGTTGGGATTGATGAAACTGCTGTTTTGGAAAAGGTGAGGGAACTGTCTTTTAAAAATAAAAGCAGCACCAAAAGTGATACATTTTCAAACCATGCTTCTGTTCGCATTCATAGAAAAAACGGTTTTCAGAAAGCGGATAAGAGAAAATCATTTCATGGCAAGTGGGCAAGGCTGGAGCAGCAGATTATTTCAATGATGCTTCAATTTCCGCCAGTTTTATCCGAAATTGGTGAGCGAGGCATACTTGAATTTTTTGAGGATAATCGCTTAAAAGCGATTGGAAACTTAATTCTGAAACATCAAGATTGTTCGGATATAAGAATCGATGATGTTGTCAACTTAATTGAAGACAACGAGGAAAGGGGTATTGTGGCTTCCATGGCATTTGAAGATAATAAGTGGGATTATGATGGATGCCTCAATATTTTAAACCGATTCGAGTCGATACGTAATAAAAAAGAAGATACTCTGATAAAAAAAATAAAGGAAGCTGAAGAGAAAAATGATCTTGAATTACTTTCAAAGCTGTTGAGTAAAAAACAAAAAATGGCAGTGCTATCTGAAAAAAAGAAGATGGCGTTATTGAAATAAACACAAAATCAAATGGAGTCTGTAGGAGGCTAAATACATGGCAAAGAAAGCCGCTACAAAAAAGAAAAAAAGTGGAAATATTACAAAAAAAACGCTGGACAAGCTTATTTCAAAAGGAAAAAAGAAAGGTTTTCTAACTTATGATGAGATAAACAAAGCGCTTCCGGATGATACCCTTTCATTGGAGCAAATTGATGAAACGCTTATCATGTTAAATTATCTTGACATTGAAATCATAGATGAAAAAAAGAACAAGTTAACTCGAACAAAAAAGGTTAAGATATCCGCGACTCCTGCACCTGATTATGGCTCGGTAACTGATCCTGTCAAAATGTATTTACGTGAGATGGGCTTGGTAACTCTTTTAAGCAGAGAAGGTGAGGTTGTTATTGCCAAGGAGATAGAAGCAGGAGAACAGGAGGTTTTAAAGGCCCTGATAGATACAAACATCGCTGTAGAATGCATTATAGGACTTGGAATTCAAATAGATAACAGTGAGATACGACTGAAACAGGTATTAAGAGATGTCAGGGATATGGACGAGGTCGGCGCATATATTGACGAAAGGATCCAGATCGGAAGATTTTTAGAGACAATAAATGCTATACGGTCCATTCATGAAGAAAACAGAGTATATCGGGAGAAACTTTTTGCATCAAAGCTTAAATCCGATGAACAGCGTCGTATCAGAAGATGCATCACTCGCAGAAATAATAAAATATTTGGTTTGCTTAAGGAATGGCGCTTTGAGAGTGGAGTGATTGATAAGATTGAGAAACTTGTCAGGGAAAACATCGGGTGGTTCGATTCTATGAATAAAATAATTGTGATGTGTGCTGATTCTCTTGGCGTATCGGTTACAGAACTTCGAGCCAATTTAACGACCAAAACCAAGTTTGTCCGGTGGGTTTGTTCACGTTATGATTTTTCAAAGGAAGAAGGTGCCTTGCTTTTTGCCGAGTTGAAGACAATAAAAGACCAAATTGCCGGTCGAGAGCATACTTTTAAGGCCAAAAACCGGTCTTTAAAAAGGATCATGTCAAGTGTAGATGAAGGGCGCTTTAGAGCCAAACTTGCGAAAAGTGAATTGACCAAGGCCAATTTGCGACTGGTTGTCAGTATTGCCAAAAAATACACCAATCGAGGTTTACAATTTTTAGATTTGATCCAGGAGGGAAATATCGGTCTGATGAAGGCTGTTGATAAATTTGAATATAGGCGTGGTTATAAATTCAGCACATATGCAACGTGGTGGATTCGACAGGCCATAACGAGAGCAATTGCTGATCAGGCAAGAACCATCCGAATCCCTGTTCATATGATTGAAACAATAAACAAGCTTATTCGTACATCCAGGTACCTGGTACAGGAGCTTGGACGAGAGCCGACGCCTGAGGAAATATCGGAGAAAATGGAAATCCCCTTATCCAAAGTTCGAAAAGTCTTAAAAATTGCAAGAGAGCCAATTTCATTAGAAACGCCCATAGGTGAGGAAGAAGATAGCCATCTCGGAGATTTTATAGAAGATAAGAAGTTTATGCTGCCTTCAGATGCAGCTGTCAGTCTAAACCTTGCCGAACAGACAAGAAAGGTTCTCGCGACTTTGACCCCGCGCGAGGAAAAAGTACTGCGTATGAGATTCGGAATAGGTGAAAAGGCGGATCATACCCTCGAAGAGGTTGGACAAGACTTTGCCGTAACACGAGAAAGGATAAGGCAGATAGAAGCCAAAGCTTTAAGAAAACTCAGGCATCCCACCAGAAGTCGAAAGCTAAAAAGTTTTATCGAACAGACCCAATGATTTTAAGGGCATACGCGTCAATGAATATTGAACGTAGGGGCTTTGCTCCAATTGAAATGATGGAATGATGGTTTAAAGTATTTTATGACATTTTGAAGGGGTTATTTCCGCTCTTTTTCCCAATATTTCAGAACTCCAACATTCCATCATTCCATACCGATGGCATGAAAAAATACCATTAAAAGACATTTGGTTACAGCAAGTTATAGAATATTCGAGACGTTTAATTATTTTCACGGCTTTAATACCGGGTAAACCCTTGACAAAATAATTTTAAGGGATTAGGTAATCAATTTTTATGTCGATGCTTGGGCCCATAGCTCAGCTGGCAGAGCCACCGGCTCATAACCGGTAGGTCCCTGGTTCGATTCCAGGTGGGCCCATCAGTTTGAAAGTAAAAAGAGTTTGGAGTTAAAAGCGTGACAAGACCAAATCATCCGAGTGTAATTTTACAGAATAGACCTATAAACAACATGGGCCTTAACATTACTCAGCTAAATACCCTTTGGTATTGCTTATGAGTTATGGGAGTTAAAAGATATGAGGAATTAAAAGCGTGGTTATAACAATGGCCACGCTTTTTTTATTACAAGCCATCACAAACATACATCTAACGCCCAATTACGGCGTTGCGAACCTCTTCAAAATGCTCACATACTCCCATGTATGCTACGCTTTTTCATCGGTTCGCGCCTTGTCCTTGAACGTAATCTGCATTTTTGAGATGGCTTGTAGTTGGAATGGTTTTATCCATTTAACATAGCAAAAATGAGTGTACGTATTCACTGGGTTTGCTTCCCTGTGAACACGTCCAAATGAGTTGGTAATTTATGATGAAAACAACGGTCGCCGATATTATCGAAGTCATGGAATTATTTGCGCCAAGCCGGCTTGCCGAAGAATGGGATAATGTAGGGCTACAGATTGGAGATAAGAACTGGCCGGTTCAGACCATCTGGATTGCCTTGGACCCAACTCCTGATGTTGTTAAAGACGCCTGCAGAAACGGTGTTGATCTTTTAATAACCCATCATCCTCTGATATTCCGTCCTCTAAAAACGATCAATTTTAGCATGCCTCTGGGTTCCATCATTCAGATGGCGTCTCAACACCGGGTGGCAATATTTTCAGCCCACACTAATCTTGACAACGCAATGGATGGTCTTAATGATGTCCTGGCTCGCCGTATAGGACTTATAGATTTAAAAGTATTGGGAAATGCCCAAAAAGATGAAATGTTTAAGCTGGTGGTGTATGTCCCGATAGAGTATGAACAGGACGTTATCACTTCATTTTTTGAAACAAAGGCCGGTGAAATCGGTACGTATAGCTGCTGTTCGTTTAGAAGTAAGGGTAAAGGTACGTTTAAGCCGGGACCTTTGTCCAAACCGTTTGTCGGCAAAATCGGCGAAATATCCCATACCGATGAGGTCAGAATCGAAACTGTTGTGCGAAAAAATGATTTATTTGGTGTTATTGATCATGTGAGGAAAAACCATCCTTATGAGACAATGGCATACGATGTTTATCCGCTATTAACATCTGAAGACACACACGGTTCCGGGCGCATTGGAAAGCTTGATAAAAGTATGAATCTTACGTCTTTTGCTGCGTCGATTAAAACAAAATTGGGTATTGACACCATAAAGGTTGCAGGAAATCCTGATTTGATTATAAAAACTGTTGCTGTATGTTCGGGTAGCGGTTCAAGTCTGGTGAACCACTTTGTAACATCCGGAGCCCAAGTTTATGTTAGCGGAGATTTAGGATACCATGATGCCAGAACAGTGGAAGCAGAAAATTTGGGGCTCATCGACATCGGGCATTTTGCATCAGAGCATTTAATCGTTGATGTACTTGCAAATCGGCTTGATAAGATTTTGTCTAAAACAGGGATCGATGTCAAAATCGAAGCATATAAACTTGAAAAAGAACCTTTTATGGTATTATAATAGTGTTGAATTCGTGCAATTTTGAACTCATCTTGTTTTAGGATAAGGGATTAGGACCATGAAGAGGCAAATACAATTTTCAACAGTTAATGAACAGATAAATGGTGTAAAACGACATGAAGGAACAGATTAGAGTATTGGTGAAACTACAGCATTTCGATACAGAAACCGTAAGAATTAAGTCAACATTGAACGATGTGTCAAAAAAACTGGAGAATCTTGATTCAAGCCTCAAGGAAATTGAACAAACCATAAAAGACCAAGAGTCTGTTCTCAATGAATTGACAAAAGAGTATCGGGACTATGAATCTGATGTTAAAATGAATCTTGCCAAAAATAAAAATTGCCAGGAAAAGCTTAGATCAGTAAAAACGAACAAAGAATATCAGTCGATGTTAAAAGAAATTGAAGCCGTAAAAGCAGAAAACTCCTCGATTGAAGATAAAATGATAGAATGTTTGGACCGTATGGATGAAACAGAGGATATTATTGCAAAAAAAAAGGATGAATATTTACAGTTTTCTGATTACATAAAAAGCGAAAAAGAAAACATCGAACATGAAGCCGGCATTAACAAAAAGACGCTTGATGAACTTGATATGGATAGAAAAAATGTCTCCGGCCTTATTGATTCTCAATTATTTAAAAAATATTTAGTGATAAAAGAACAACAAGGAGGACTTGCCGTTGTACCGGTAAAAGATGCTGTATGCCATGGATGTAATGTAAATCTTCCGCCACAACTGTACAATGAGCTTTTTCGATATGCCAGCCTTAAGTTTTGCCCCAATTGTCACAGGATAATATATTTGAAAGAATAGTGAATTTATTTACACGCCATCTCAAAAGTACATCTTAGTACATGTATTCGTAAATACGGTTACGTATTTATAACTTGGTTTTTTTCATTCTATGTATGCAAAAGTTAAAAGTGCCTAAAGTGAACTAAAGTGCCTAAAGTTAAGGTATTCTATCAATTTTAATTATAATTGATCGCGCTGAAAGCGCGTTCCTCAACTTTAGCTCA
>PKTV01000111.1 GCA_002868985.1 Desulfobacteraceae bacterium
ACGCTCCGAATTGCCAATCGAGGATATTCCAAGGTAGAATTTAAAATATATAAGTTGGTAAGCCAGGAGAAAGAAATCAGCTTTAAGTCTGTGGGTTCAGGAGATTCAGGCCAATAATAACAATATTAATATAATAAACGAGGAGGGGTCAAGATTTTATGTCGGCTTTAGGGTCGGACCGTGATACTATTTTGACATGTTTTCCGCGCCGATATAAATTAATGCGAGTCAATAACCTTTAAGGGATCCAACAACGTCAATGTATTTGGAGCGCCTATGTTTTCCCAATCCAGTCTGTCATATGAGATGGCTTTGGATGCCCACCCGAGCGAGATGTGTAAATGGGGAAAGATGTTTGTTTTGGATTTTGTCGAGTCAGCCAGGGTTGCAATGATATCCCCTTCCTTGACGATGTTGCCGACGTGAAGATGATCTTCCGGGATCGTATGACCGTAAATCGTGCATAACCTATCGTTATCAAAGTCGGAAAATAAATGTTCGATGATCACCGATTTCCCAAGAAAATCATCGACAATCCTAACAACTCTGCCATCATATATTGCGGGGACCTTTGCCTTTTCACCAAGACGAAGAATCGTGTCCTTTCGATCCTTGTAGAGACATAAATCCAATCCCTCATGGGGCTTATCACGCTTCCCCTGATCTCCCCACCATTTGTCTGTTGAATTAAACAGCATCCCGGGACAAAAGACCCACTCTTTAAATCCGCCTTTGTCGAGAGCATTCTTTTGGATCAAAAATTCGGTAAATCGGGTGTTTCTCAAAGACGGTGTTCTTTTAACGTCCACGTTATCGACATCAGCTCCTTTGTTGATACATGCTGCCTTCTATAACGACGATTATTTTGAAATCGCACACGGGTGGTCATCCGGGACGGTCATACCATTTAACTTTTTGTATCGGGAAGTCGTCAAAATGAAAGATACATAGCATATCCAAAAGGCGGATAATAAAAAAGACAGGGTCAAATTAATGACCCTGTCTTCGTTTTTTAAGCTAAGGTTGATCATGAAGCATATGGCTGGTTTGGTGTTTATTTAATCTGTTCCTAATGGGATTACACCGACCGTAACTTCTTTTATTTCTGCAATATGTTCCAACATGGTCTTGATTTGATTGGACATCTTCTCTTCTTGAGATAAGTCCGATTTAACGCTTACATAGACAACTGCATCTTTGCAGTTTACAATGGCATCAGGAAATTCATACACTATAGCCGAATAAGCTTTAGCCGCTAAATACTTATCTTTTGAAATCCTTCGAAATTCAGGAGTTGTCTGAAAACAAGGTCGATTTGCGACATTAAACAAAACCTCAACCGCATCATCCACCATTAAACTGTCAATTTGTAAGACAATATCATAAAGTTCACAATTATGCGTATCGATGCCATAAAGGCTTATGCCCCATTTTCGCCGTTCTTCATCGTCTTTTATCAAGAGGTAACGTGCCTTTTCTTCGGAAATGTTCTCGCGTCTCATTTCCTCCTTTATTCTTTCCTCTAAAGTTGAGTTGATTCTAACTTTTAGAGTGTTTGGGATTCCTCTGGCAAAATATTGCCCTGCCATTCCATGATAGATTACGTTGTCTTTTTGGATATACCTTAAAAAAACTTCGTGAATGAAGGCGGTATACTTTTCTTTTCCATGTTTGAAACGACCAAAAAAAGAGGGCGCATCATGGAGCGCTCGGATAAGCTTTGCTTCTTTTACATTGAATTGGTCTGAAGCTTTCAAGAGAATCTCTCTTGAAATGCAGTCATACCCTAACTTTTGAGCGAGTTTTTCAGCAATCTCTTTTCCCTTACTATATGAACCTCTGGAAATTGTAACCACACCCATGTAGACCTCCCTTTAATAGTAAAAAATATTCCTATGGAAATTATAACGTCAAACACCCCTAAGAAATTACTTCTATAATTTCAGAATTATAATCAGACAACATTTAATGCAGTAAAACCTTAATACCTTATCTTTAAAAATTTAAACCATAGTCATCGCTAATACATTGTAATATTTTAATCAAGCGATATGTGTTTTAATTTTATCTCAAAAGGTGAATTTTGAATTGAAGAAATGGGGTTCCGGTATTTATTACATAAGCTCTCCCTTTAATAGGGGTGAAGCAATAATTTTAGAATCATTTGTTTTTTTAAATATTTAAGCCAACGTGTCAAGAGTATTGTAAAAATTAAAACATTGTAGCAAATAAGCCTTTACGATTGACAATCATAATTATAATTGAGATAAATCACATATAATTCCAATCTATTATTACATAAGGAGCACCTATCTATGACCCTTACAAAAATTCAGATTGTAGAGTCAATCCAGAATCAGACCGGATTTCCCAAGAACAGATCATTAGAAATTGTAGAAACCCTTCTTGAAGTCATCAAAAAAACACTGGAATCCGGCGAAGATGTATTGGTTTCGGGATTCGGCAAGTTTTGTGTAAAGGAAAAGAAAGAACGTAAAGGCAGGAATCCGGCTACTGGAGATGATATGATGCTGGAACCGAGAAAGGTTGTCACCTTTAAATGTTCCGGTAAGTTGAGGAACAGGATTAATGGGAAATAACCGTTTCCCTTATTCAACAAAATCAACAACTGGCACCCATCTGGATATCCTACTGATATCATAAAAAATTCGATGAACATAAAAATCCAGACAGAGCGATAAACAGCATTGAAGATAGAATGTCGGTTCTGTATGAAATCTGTGCATTTTCCGACCCCTGAATTATTTAAGGAGTAATAACGCTCCGCATTCATTCTGGGATGCGACATAAAGGTGCGGTTCACAGCGGGTTAAAGCCTGTCCGACTTCATTGAAGGCTTTTTGGGGCGTATTGTTGGTTTCACTGAGGTGGGCCAGCATAACATGCTTTAGTCCGTCATGCTGCAGTTCATTTAAAAGGGCTTTAGATTCCTCGTTGGAGAGGTGGCCGATTCTGCTTTTTACACGTTGCTTGACGGGCCATGGATAGGGACCGTTGATCAGCATCTTTTCATCGTGGTTGGCCTCAAGGATCAATAGTGTGCACCCTTTCAGATGCGCTTTGACCATGGAGGTCGCAATGCCAAGATCGGTGGCAATTCCGATTTTAGTTCCGTTCTGATTGACCGTAAACCCGCATGGATCTTTGGCATCATGGGATATGGAAAAAGGATGGATGGACAGGTCATTGATGGTGAACGTTGATCCACACTCAAAATTTTTAGAATCGTAGAGGTTCCCGAGCTGGGAGACGGCGGCTTTTCGTGTTTTTGAATTGATATAGACCGGGAGCTTATAACGGCGTGAAAGAACGCCGACACCCTGGATGTGGTCGGAATGCTCGTGAGATACCAGGATCGCATCAAGGTTTTTCGGATCCAGCCCTCTTGATTTTAACCGGCGTTCGATCTCGATGCCGGAAAGGCCGGCATCAATCAACAATGAGGTATCGCCGCTGGAAATAAAAACGGCATTCCCTTTACTCCCGCTGGCCAAAATACATACCCCAAGATTATAATCGGGCTTAACTTGAAACTGTTCTGAAGCAATATTATCTGTCATCTTAACGCCCTGTATGTCCGAATCCACCGCTGTTCCTGTCGGTTTCATCGAGTTGCTCCACAACTTTCAGCCTCGCCTGGTAGACCCGTTTAATGACCATCTGGGCAATCCTGTCACCGCGTTTAACCGTATATTTTTTTCCACCAAGATTTATAACCGCAATTTTTACTTCTCCCCGATAATCGGCATCTATGGTTCCCGGGGAATTAATAATTCCTATCCCATGGTTTACGGCCAGCCCGCTTCGGGGACGAATTTGTATTTCAAATCCTTCGGGAATAGCCACGGCAAAACCGGTAGGTATCAACGCAACCGCACCTTTTTCCAGTACAAGGTCTTTTTCAATGGCGGCACATATGTCCATTCCGGCAGCCTTGGGTGTCATATAACGGGGCAGGAGGATATCTGCATCCGACTCTGGTCGTAGACGAAGAAATTTTATAAAAGGGGGAAGATCCATAAGTTAGTTCGCTTTGCTCACAATTGGATTGTTGGATTAATGGAATAATGGAGTAATGGGTTTTGGGTAAAATGGGTATGTGGAATATTGATAAAATCTGTCTTGACCGAGTAGTGAAAAATCATAAATAATAGAATTCCTTTAGAAATCAATACGCCACTACTCCATCATTCCATTACTCCATATATGAGGCGGGAAAACCAAGCCCCGGTAAATTATTTATTTACAGTTTGTTGTAGAGTTTCCGAGATATTAAATTGCACAGGCAAAATATCATCAAATACATGTTTATCGGTAACAGGCCCTAACAGGGTCAGCGCAAAACGATTATTTTTAAAAAGGCTTTCAGCAAGTTCCAGAATGTCATCTTCGGTGACGGCTTCAACGTTGTTTATGATGTCTTCCAAGGGAATGTAACGTCCGAAGTGCGTCTCATTCTGTGCCACGCGAACCATCTGATTGTCATTACTTTCCGAGGCAAGCATGAGGTTGCCTTTTGTAAATTCTTTGGCATAACGCAATTCGTTTGAATCGACCCGCATTTCTCTGATTTTGGAGATTTCTTTTAGAATGACTCGTACGGATTTTTCCATATTTTTAGAAGATACGCCGGCATAGGCGCCGAACATCCCTGTATCGACAAAAGATGATGCATAGGAGTAAACCGAGTAGGCAAGCCCTCTTTTTTCACGGACTTCCTGAAACAGTCTTGAACTCATGTTTCCTCCTAAAATGGTATTTAACAGTGAAAATGTGTATCGTCGCGGGTCGGTTATTGACATTCCTTTGGTTCCCAGACAGATATGAACCTGCTCTAAATCTTTGAAGTGAATGTCCACCTTGCAGTGTTCATCAGGGGTGATTCGCCCGGATAAATCATTGCCCGGTTGAATCGATTCGAATGCCGGGCCGGCAATATCCATAAAGTGGTTGTGGTCCAGGTTGCCTGCTGCTGAAACAACAATGCGTTCAGGTTGATAGAAGCGATGGAAGAACTTTTTAATGGCGTCTGAATTAAAACTTTTTATGTTTTCACGACTCCCGAGAACAGAGCGGCCCAGAGAATTTTTACCCCAGAAATTCATTCCTGAAAGGATGTGAATATATTCATCCGGGTTGTCTTCCGCCATTCCGATTTCCTGGAGAATCACCGCACGTTCGTTTTCGATTTCTTTATCATCGAACACAGAGTTTAAGAAGACATCCGATAGAATATCGACCATGGTGTCCAGGTGGGTGTCCATCACTTTTGCATGATAGCATGTATTTTCAGTACTTGTAAAAGCGTTTGTATGTCCGCCGATGGCATCGAATTCCTTGGCGATCTGAAAGGCCGTTCTTTTTTTGGTTCCTTTAAAGATCATGTGTTCAATAAAATGTGAAAGGCCGCTTTCCGAAAGAGATTCGTCACGGGCGCCGACATTGACCCATACCCCCATGGATACGGAACGAAGATGTGACATTTTTCTGGTGATAACCTTGATACCGTTCGCAAGGATGGTTTTGTTTACGCTATGGTCCATTTTTTTGTTTATTTTTCTTCCTCCAAAGCATCTTTGTAACTCAGGCGGATTTTTCCATCTCTGCTAATTTCAAGGACTTTGACTTTAATTTGATCTCCCTCCTTAACGATATCCGTCACCTTATTTACACGGTGTGCGGCAAGTTGTGAAATATGCACAAGACCGTCTACGTTGGGAAGTATCTGGACAAAGGCGCCAAAATCCATGATCTTTACGACGGTTCCTTCGTAAATTTTGCCGACTTCAGGTTCAACGATAATTTCTTTGACCATATTTAAAGCAGCGTCACCTTCTTCTTTGGAGACAGCAGCGATTTTAACGATACCCAAATCATCTATTTCGATTCTCGTGTTGGTTTCAGCCTGAATTGCTCTGATGACTTTACCGCCGGGACCGATGATTTCACGGATTTTATCCGGATTAATCTTGATGGTGATTATTTTGGGCGCATAAGGGGAGATTTGCTTGCGAGGTTCCTTAATGGCCTCTATCATTTTTTCAAGGATAAAAAGCCGGCCGACACGGGCCTGTTCCAGTGCCTTTTCCATGATATCCCTGGAAAGTTCATGAATCTTGATATCCATCTGAAGCGCGGTAATGCCGTCCTTTGTTCCGGCAACTTTGAAGTCCATGTCGCCGGTATGATCCTCATCTCCGAGGATATCGGAAAGGACCACGACATCGTCTCCTTCTTTTACAAGTCCCATAGCAATACCTGAAACCGGGGCTTTAATGGGAACACCGCCGTCCATAAGTGACAGGATTCCCGAACATACGGTACCCATGGATGAAGAGCCGTTGGATTCCAAAACCTCCGAGACAATCCGGATGGTATAATCAAATTCTTCCTTAGAAGGTAAAACTTTCTCAATGGCTCTTGTTGACAGTCCGCCATGGCCAATATCTCTTCGGCTCGGTCCACCCATACGTCTGACTTCTCCCACCGAATAGGGTGGGAAATTGTAATGGAGCATAAAGGGTCTCTGTTCTTCTCCGATTAACGTTTCCACCCGCTGCTCGTCCTGACCCGATCCAAGGGTCATCACGCCGAGCACCTGGGTTTCTCCCCGTGTAAAGAGGGCGCTGCCGTGAGGTCTGGGCAATACGTCAATGTCGCAAGTAATGGCCCTTATTTCATCAAATTTTCTGTTGTCGATACGGCGTCTTTCTTTGAGGATGATGTTCCGGCTAATTTTTTTCAGTGTGTCATTAAATATGCCGTTTACTTCGCCCTTTTGGTCCGCATAGGCGTCTCCCAGTTCTTCGAACAACCCCGATTTTAAATTGCGAAAGGCAGCAGTACGTTTACTTTTTTCGGGTATCGCCAGGGCGTCATATATCTTTGAAGATATTTTGGATTCAATGATTTCGGCAAGCGCCTCATCTCTTTGGGGCGGTATGAAGGTTCGTTTTGGTACACCGTTGGTTTCTTTAAGTTTCAGCTGCATATCTATAATCGGCTGCATGGACTTATGGCCGAAAAAAATGGCTTCCAGCATATCCGATTCACTGACAATATCCCCACCCCCTTCTACCATCACAACACCGGTTTTTGATCCGGCGACAATAATGTTGATGTCAGAACTTTCATATTCATCGACGGTCGGATTGATTATAAATTGACCGTCTATCCGTCCCACACGGACACACGCAATGGGCCCTTCAAATGGAATGTCTGATATTTCAAGGGCAGCAGATGCCCCAATCATTGCAAGCGTGTCGGGATCGTTTTCCTTGTCCATGGACAGCACCGTTGCAATAACTTGAGTTTCAAATCGATATCCTTTGGGAAAGAGGGGTCGAATGGGGCGATCGATAATTCGGGCGGTCAGGGTTTCCTTTTCGCTGGGTCTGCCGATTTCACGCCTGAAATAATTCCCGGGAATTCGGCCTGCTGCATAACCCTTTTCCTGATACTCAACGGTCAACGGCAAAAAATCAATCGGCCGTTCATCATGAGATGATACTGCAGCCACAAGTACAACGGTGTCCCCATATTGAACCACAACTGAACCGGAAGCCTGTTTGGCATGTTTGCCGCTTTCGATACTCAGAGTTTTTCCTCTGATTTCTGTTTTTAATAAAGTTTCCATATCTGTCTCCTAATCTGTCTCCTAAAAGCCAAGCAGCTTTAAAACCGTGTTTGTATTCCGACTCGAAGGTCTTTATTCGTGGGAATAAAAAACATCAAAATGTTTCGCACGGATTTCTCATGGGTTCAATGGGTCCAATTGAAAGGCATCGTATATGTCTTCATTAAAATTGATGCTCGTTCAATTGCTGATGGCAAAATTGATAAAACTTATGACCTGATGAAAGTAAAGTTTTTGATGTTATTCTATATTTAATCGAACAATACGGACATCCGGCAATCTGGAGCCTGTGTTATTTGTTTTCGAACAAGACCCCCGATCATACTTTGCATCTATCTTCGCAGGCCTAAAGTTTCGATGATTGCACGATATCGTTTTACATCTTTGTTTTTAACGTAATTTAAAAGCCTGCGCCGTCTGCCCACAAGGATCAAGAGCCCTCTTCTTGAATGATGATCCTTTTTATGAATTTTTAAGTGCTCGGTTAAATAAGAAATACGGTGTGTTAAAAGGCCAACCTGTACCTCGGGAGAGCCGGTGTCACTTTCATGTACTTTAAACTGCTCAATTAATTTCTGTTTGTCGTTTGATGTCAAGACCAATTTTTTTTGCCTCCTTTTATTAAAATAGTCGTTATGACGAATTCACGTATTGAACACACAACAATAGTCATACCTGTTCTTATCGTTGGAGTACTTTAG
>PKTV01000521.1 GCA_002868985.1 Desulfobacteraceae bacterium
ATAAGAAAAAATAATCTTCAATGTGAATAAAATTGAAGAAAGGGGGGGATGTATTATGCTGAAACTGGTGGTCAAAGACATCATGGTTCCTTTGGAAAGATACGCCACCATCCATGAGGATCGTCTTTTGATAGATGCGATTGATGCGCTGGAAGAAGCTCAGAAGGCGTTTGAAGAATCGCCTTATGTGCATCGGGCTGTTTTGGCCTATGATGACAACAAAAAGATAGTCGGTAAATTGAGCCAATGGGATGTCATCAAATGTCTTGAACCCAAATATGAGAGTTTTGGGGATATACGGTCGGTATCTCTTTCCGGCCTCAGTCCGGAGTTGATTAAATCCATGATGGAAAAATACAGTCTGTGGCAGGTGGATATAGATGATGTATGCAGTCGCGTTGCCAAGAAAAAAGTAAAAGATGTTATGTACACACCTACGGAGGATGAAAAAATTGAAGCAGATGCTACGATAGGTGAGGCTCTGCATTGTCTTATTCTTGGTCATCATCAGTCTCTTCTTGTCACAAAAGACTCGGAGATTGTCGGCATATTAAGGCTTGTGGATGTGTTCAAATTGCTTAGTGAAAGAGTGAGGAAATGTAGAATTTAACGGAGGATCGTCAATGGAACATGACAATATGGAAATGGATAAATCAAAAAAACCAGGGCTACTTTCAAACAAAATGCTCTGGCTGATCGTTGGGGCAGCCTGTTTTGGGATCATCGGGTTTATTGTTCCAACACCTCAGAGTCTGATTGAGCTCGTTGAAAAACAGAAAATTGCGGAAAGAATGATCGAATGGCATATCGCCCATGATGTTGCCCACGCGGCATGGAAGGCGAAACTCGTCCTCGCCATGATTCCCATGGCCGTCATATATTTTGCAACCGAAGCACTTCCCATCGGCCTGGTGGGCATCTTGATGCCGATGTTTGCTTATTTTTTCAAACTATTGCCCATGAAAATGATCGGACAGACCTTTGCCGGCGATGCACCATTGTTTCTATTGGGCGTTTTGGCCATGGGGGTGACGGTGATCGGCGTGGGACTGCATAAACGGCTTGCCACGTGGATACTCGGGTGGACCCGGGGGTTTGTGGTGCCGATTGTCGTCTTGTGTGTTTCCATGTCCGTTTTAGGTTCCTTTATATCCGCCCATGCCATGGCGGCCTTTATGGCGCCGGTAATGGCGGCCGTTTATATGGGAGCGGTTTCGGCCAACAAGAATCAAGGCGTCATCGAGCATGATCCACAGCTTGCCAAGCTTTTGCTGTTTGCCCTTTGTTTTTCCTTGAATGTCGGCGGTGTGGGATCACCCGCAGCCGGCGGTCGAAATGTGATTATGATGGGATTCTGGTCCGACTATAACGTTCCCATGAGTTTCGGCCGTTGGATGATGTACGGTCTTCCGTTGACCCCGGTGCTGGGTTTGACAGTGGCTGGATATATGTTGTTTGTATTTAGAAAGGTCAAAACAAAAAACCTGACCCCCGGTCTTTTGGCCATAAAGGAAGAGACTAAGAAAATGGGCCCCATGAGTTATGCCGAAAAAGTAGCATTCGGTATGATGCTTCTGATACTGTTTCTCTGGATCGTCGGCGGGCACGATTTAGGCCTCGGAGGGCCGGCCTTGCTCGCCCTGGTCATTCCGGTTGTGTTCAAAATTGCAGATTGGAGAAAGATTTTAGGCGGCATATCCTGGGACGCCTGGTTTATGTATTGCGGCGCCCTTACCCTCGGCGCACTTTTAAAGGAGACGGGTGCCGCCCTCTGGCTGGCGCAGATTTTTCTGGGCGGCTTGAACGCGATAGGTTTCGGGAAAGGTCTGGGGCTTTGGATTGGGATGAGTTCTTTTTCAGGTCTGATGACCAACTTTATGTCTGATGCAGGGACCACGGCACTTTTAGGGCCAATTGCCGTCCCTATGGGTATTATGAGCGGTGTTCAGGGTGAACCCTGGGCCATCGGACTTGCCACGGCCTTTGCTACGTCTTATGCTCATTTTCTGATCGTAGGAACCCCGAACAATGCCATTGTTTACGGTCTTGGCGTTTATCCCGACACCGGTCAACGAATGATCAGCCCCATCGACTTTGTCAAATACGGATTTGTTATCTGGGTCATTTGCCTTGCAATCACATGGGTATTGGGTTTTATGGTGCTTTATAATGTGGTAGGATTCCCGGAAGGCGTCACTGAAACAGCAAAGGCGGTCCTTATGAGCAATGCGCATTAATTATCAAGATCAGGGGGTATCTATGAAAATGAGAATACTTTTAGTGGATGATGAAAAAGAATTTGTAGAGACGCTGGCTGAGCGCCTTAGGACCAGAGGCTTTCATGTTACGGAAGCCTATAGCGGCGACGAGGCTTTGGAAATAATAAAAGAATTCAATTTTGATGTGGCCATTTTGGACGTTCAGATGCCGGGAATGGATGGCATTGAGGCATTAGGGGCGATAAAGAAACTGAAACCGTTGACGGAAGTTTTGATGCTGACGGGCCACGGAACCATTGAAACCGCCATTGAAGGCATGAAGATCGGCGCTTTTGATTTCCTGCTAAAGCCATGCAAAATGGATGTCTTGTTAGAAAAGATCAACGGGGCGTACGAGCGGAAATCAGAGCATGAAGAACGGATTCAAAAAGCCATGGTGGACAGACTGTCAACATCGCCCATGAGCGTTTTTGAAAAATGATCCGGCAATGCTTGAAATGATATAACAGCGGTAAGTTAGCGTTTTATTTAGGAGGGAAATAACATGATGAAGCCATTGGTTTTGTTGGTGGATGACGAGGAACCCTTTGTAGAAACCATGACAAAACGTCTTTCAAAAAGGGATCTTAAAATCATTACAACTTTTAGCGGCGAAGAAGCCCTTGAAATATTGAATAAAAATCGAAATACAGATGTTGTTATCTTAGATGTCAAGATGCCGGGATTAAACGGTATTGAAACACTGGAAAAGATCAGAAAAAAGTTTCCTTTGATTGAGGTTATTATGCTCACCGGTCACGCCACCGTGGAGTCTGCCATAGAGGGGATGAAGCTGGGTGCTTTTGATTACTTGATGAAGCCGTGTGAAATAGAACAGCTCATGGCCAAAGTTCAAGAGGCCGCCAAGAAAAAAAGAGACCACGAAGAGAAAATCAGAGAAGCCCGGGTTAGGGAAGCACTTTCGGCCCACGGTTTGGAATAAGGGGACATACGAAATATCGTCGTTTTTTTAATTTCTTGCATCCCCTGTTCCATCGAGGCGGGACAGGGGGTGCACAAGATGTCTCTTTTCAGTGAAATTTTCGACGATCTTTAAAGTTGAGCATTTGAAAAATGTTGAAAAAGATAAGTCTGAGAACCAGGATATTATTAAATATCATCGCTCTGTTGATCATTACGATCATGGGTGCGGTGGTGATCGTTGGGTATACGTACCGGATGGAAGGACTTTTGACCCGGATCATCGATAATTATATGGTGGGACTCCAGACAGCCCAATCCCTGGAAAATGCCCTGGACAACCAGAAGGGATTTGCTTCTTACTATCTATTGGATGGAAATCCAAATTGGCTCGTACAGATGGCGGAATACCGCCATATTTTTGAGGATAAACTTAAAGAAACCCAGCGTCTTGCCACAACAGAAGAGGAAGAAAAGGTTCTGGACCTTATAGAATCGGAATATGCAAAGTACATCGCCGCCAAAGATCAGGTTGTGGATTATTATAAGTCCGGAGATCGCGAAAAAGGTAAAAAACTCCACGAAAAAGTGCGAGACAGTTTTTTCGAAATCGTTAAGCTTTGCGAAAGCGGCAAGCAGCTTTTCAAGGATAAGGCTCAAAAAGCTAAAATACAGAGCTTAAATCAGGCCAAAAAACTAAGAATTATTGCTGGATCGGCTGTGCTGATGATTCTTTTGTTGGGTGTCATACTGACGTTCTTTTTACTGCATGATGTTCTTGATCCGATCCGAAGGTTGGCCTTGGAAACAGATCGTCATAACGGCACGCAAAAATCGGGAGATGAAGTCACAGCGCTCAGCCGGAGTGTTTATGACCTGAGAAAAGAATACGATCAAACCCAAGTTGAACTTGAAAAAAGCCGGGAGCACCTCTTGCAGTCGGAAAAATTGGCACTGGTGGGGAAATTGGCGGCCGGCACATCGCACAGTATCCGGAATCCGTTAACTTCCGTTAAGATGCGCCTATTTTCCCTGAGCAGAAGCCTCAATCTTGCGGGTGATCAGAAAGAAGACTTTGATGTCATATCAGAAGAAATCGCTCATATTGATAATATCTTACAAAATTTCCTTGAGTTTTCCCGACCCCCCAGACTCAAGTTGCAGCACGTTTCACCCTCGGACATTGTAGATCAGGCGATTCAGCTTTTACAGCATCGCCTGGAGTCTTACGAGGTTTTCATCAAGATTCAAAGAAAAGAACACCTTCCCATAATTCAGGCCGATCCGGAGCAATTGAAGGAAGTTTTTGTCAACATTATCGTCAATGCATGTGAGGCCATGGGACAAGGTGGTTCGATTGTCATATACGAAGAAACCGTTATTGAGCAGGAAAAACTTAGATCGGCTGTGATTCGGATAAACGATAACGGGCCCGGGATTCCGGATGCCATACAATCGAAAATCATGGAACCTTTTTTCACGACCAAGGAAGAAGGCACGGGTCTTGGTCTGAGCATAGTGACCAGGATCGTTGAAGAACACGGGGGGCGGCTGAACATCAACTCAAAAGAAGGGAGTGGAACAACGTTTATCATTACACTGCCGATAAAAGGATCACAATATGACGACCATTCTTATCATTGACGACGACGATCAACTTCGAAAAAGCTTTAACAAACTTTTGGGTGAAGAGGGCTATCATTCTAAATGCGCCGCTTCAGGAGAAGCAGGTCTTAAATTGATCCAGGAGGAGATCCCGGACCTGGTAATCCTCGATATGCGCTTGCCGGGGATGAATGGTTTCGAGACCTTCAAGGGCATCCATGAAATGGAACCCAAACTTCCGGTAATCATCATGACCGCCTTTGGAACCACTGATACCGCCATTGAGGCCACCAAAATGGGGGCATTCGATTATATTCTCAAGCCTTTTGATATTCCGGAGATGCTGGTGGTCATCAAACAGGCTCTGGAAGCAAGCCGGTTTATGCGTTCCCCGGTAGATATGGACCCTATACCGGAAAAAAGCTTTCGCGATGCCATCATTGGACGAAGCAGACCCATGCAGGAGGTTTACAAGACCATCGGCCGGGTATCCGAGACAGAAGCAACGGTACTGATTCGCGGAGAATCCGGGACAGGCAAAGAACTGGTGGCGCGGGCCGTTTATCAACACAGCACTCGGGCCGACAGGCCGTTTCTGGTGATTAACTGCGTGGCCATTCCTGAAACCCTTTTAGAAAGTGAGCTGTTTGGATATGAAAAAGGCGCATTTACCGGCGCCACCCATCGCCGGATCGGCAAGATCGAGCAGGCCAACGGCGGAACCGTATTTTTGGATGAAATCGGGGATATGCCATTGAGCATCCAGGCCAAAATCTTGCGCCTGCTTCAGGAAAAGAGTATCGAACGACTGGGGGGCAGGAACACCATCCCCGTGAATGTGAGAATTATCGCCGCGACCAATCGTGACCTTGAATCGGCCATAGTTAAAGGCCGGTTTCGGGAAGACCTCTACTACCGTCTCAAGGTGGTCTCCATCTTTTTGCCGCTCCTAAAGGACCGGCTCGAAGACATCCCGGCACTGACGGACTTTTTCCTGGCCCGATATTCACAAGAAGCGAAAGTCGAGAATCCGGGAATTACCAAAGAAGCCAAAGCTTTTCTTGCAAAAAATCTCTGGAAGGGAAATGTGCGCGAACTGGGCAACACCATACAAAAGGCCTTAATTTTTAACCGCGGAGCGGCCATTTGCAAAGAGGATATCTTGCAGGCGATCCAAGGAAATAATGTTTGCAATCCAATAAATTACGAAAAAGATGAACAGGCCATGCGTCAATGGGTACGCAAAATGCTGACATCGCCATCGGCTGAAAAACGCTTTGACAATTGTATTGACCGGTTTGCCAATATCATTATCAGCGAAGCACTCAATTTTACCGACGGGAATCGTTCACAAGCGGCAAAACTCCTTGGCCTTTCCAGACCTACCTTGCATTCCAAGATCGAAAAATTTGGTATTGAGTTCAAGACATTCGTGAAAGAAGATGCATCGTAGTTTTTGCTTTTACCCTCATTGAGCGAAAGTCTAGGATGCCCCAGATTCAAGGCGTCCGAGGTGGAAGCTGTAGTCGTCTACCGCGAGCCCTCGGCAACGAAGAAGATGGGGTGTCATCGGCTTTCGCTCAATGAGGGTTTTACATTTTGTAAAATAATTCGACACTCATATCTTTTTTATCCAAAACAAAAAATCCATCCAGTCTCATAAAATTTTCTAATTTATCAGAATGTTAATTCATCTTGCCTCCAGCAATCATTTTTGGCATGTCTTTTGCGGTCATTGTTTATGACGTAAAACTGAAAAGATGAATGAACGCCTCGCGCACGTGAAATAGCAGGGTTAAGGCGGTCAAAAAAAGGAGCGTATCGTGGCAAAATCCAAAAGGAAATTTTTATTGGCGGTGGATGGTTCGAATCAGGCTTTTGAGGCGGTGCGCTATGCCAGCCGTTTATTTCCACCAGAGCGTATGGAAGTTGTTCTTTTTCATGTGTTGACAAAGTTTCCAGAGAGCTTTTGGGATATCGAGAAGGCGCCTGAATACGGGCATGAAGGCGCCGACATACATATCTGGGAGGCACAACAAAACCAGGAAATTCGAACATTCATGGAAAAAGCCCGTCAGTTGTTTCTGGATCAAAACGTTCCGAAAAATGCTGTTCATATTAACATCCAGGAAAGGAAAACAGGTATTGCAAGAGACATCCTCCATGAGTCACAAAACAATTATGACGGCGTGGTTGTAGGCCGCTGGGGAACGAGCATGCTGAAAGATTTTTTATGGGGAAGCATTGCCAGTAAACTTATCGGGCGCCTGACCCATACGCCTGTCTGCGTTGTGGGGGGCACACCGCAAATCGGCAAAATACTCGTGGCAATAGATACTTCGGAAAGAGCAAGGAGGGTCATAGATTACGTTTGCGCCATGGTGGACAGCTCGCACTGGGAAGTCACCCTGTTTCATGTGATTAGAGATATCGATAGAAAAAAATTGCATAAGACTGAAAAAATCATGTCGTCTATTTTTAAAGAGGCCTTCACTCATTTGGAAAAAGCCGGCTTTAATCATCATAAAATCAATACCAAGATCGTTACCAAAGCACCCAGCCGGGCGAGTGCGATTGTCGTAGAAGCTTTAAATGGGGGATATGGAACCATTGTCGTCGGACGAAGAGGTCTTTCGAATGTGGAAGAGTTTTACATGGGCCGGGTGAGTAACAAAATCATTCAAATGGCGAGGGAAATGGCGGTCTGGATTGTAACCTAAAAATGCAAATTCCAAGAACCAATAAAAGAGAAAATAGAAAATAGAAAAGAGGAAAGAGGAAAGAGGAAAGAGCATAAGGAAACCACCCCGCCCGCCTCGCCTGAGCGAGAGCGATGGCGGGCAGGGGATGAACACAAATATTTTGAAAAATAAGAAAGCAAGAAGGTGAAGAGCAAGGGGGTGAGAAGGTGGGAAGGTAAGAAGGTTGGCATGTCTTAGAGCCTCCGACTTTCTGATTTTCTAACCTTCTTAACTTCCTGTTTTCCGAGACCTTCTCATTGGCTAACGCATAAAGACTTATGAAAATATCCATTCCAAAAGAAGCCATAACGCAAATCATGGCGAATTATAATTGTTCTGAGGAAGAAGCCGCCAAAGCATATCTTGACGCGCAAGAAAGGGCCGGCGAGGCATTTCAATCTTTTCTTGAAACTCGATTTTCTTCACAAAAAAAGATGCCGGAACCTACTGAACCTAAAATCTATACGCCCAAAGAAATTAAAAAACATTTGGACAAGTATGTCATTGGTCAGGAGGAATATAAAAAGCGGTTGGCCATTGCCGCAGCCTATCATTTTGCCATGATCAAATATCTGAGAGAACACCCGGAAGATAAAACGGTAAAAAGATTCCGAAAGAAAAATACGCTCACGGCAGGGCCGTCAGGCAGCGGTAAAACCTATTGTGTGGAGGTTTTAGGGGATCTTTTACAAATTCCTACGCTTATTATTGATGCCACGGATTATACGGAAGCCGGTTATGTGGGGAAAAGTGCTGATGACATGATTCGCGAGTTGATTGATTTGGCGCC
>PKTV01000563.1 GCA_002868985.1 Desulfobacteraceae bacterium
GCAGCTGGTTTTTTCTTAGCAGCTGGTTTCTTCTTCTTGGCAGTTGCCATGGAACCCTCCTTTGATGTTTAAAATATTAAGAACATCACATAGCCCTTCAATTTAGAAAATAAATATGAGCGTAAACCATACATATGGTATTATGATTTAGATATGCTACAATATACAGTATGTCAAGTTTATTATTTAATGAGTCATTTTTTCAAAAATGAGGTAACGTCGATGCAATTTAATTTTGCCAATAGTGTTCTTATAAGTTTTATTTTATTTGGGCTCTTTTTTATGATCAAAAAAACTATGTTCTGCATTAACGGCAACTCGACGGATACGTTTTTGGGAAACACATAATATTATAGTACCCGATAGGAGAGAAGGGGCGGTATGCATAAAACCGATCAAAACGTCTTTGGGTGACGAATCGATGAGAGAGGCAATGGTCGAGATTAGCATTAAGAAGGAGAAGAGCAGCTGGTAGACTTTTCTTTTAGCCAGTTTGAGATTCCTATATCTGCGCTTCTTTTTAATTCATCCTAAAGCGCCATGCGCAGTACCAATCATCAGGATGATCATCCGGCGGACAGCCGATACACTCGGTGTGGATTCTTGGATCGACAGACCTGGCAAAATACGTATGTTCCACAAGTCCTCCGGATTTACATGGATAATCGTCAAGCCCTTTGCGTTTTCTTGCAGATTGAACCCGACATTCATTCATTTGAAAGATGAAACTGTCAGACGCTTCATCGACAATGGAATGGGTGTTGACACGAGCATGAACACGAAAATTAAGGGCCTTCTTTAAACCCTCGAGCCCCGGTTTTTCGGGAAGGTTCAGAAAATTCTTAACAGCCCAGGCTTCAAAGGGAGAAAACTGAGCCCAGCATGAATCATTACATCGCTTGGCATCGTTCATACCTCTGGTAAATTCCACCGCCTGAAACCACACCCCGTCATTGACCACCCAGTTTGCAGCCACACTATCCATGAGTGTCGTCAGTGATTCTTTCGACATGTTCAAAAGCGGTAAGGGAATGTTGTCTTTCATTTCAAACCCCAACACTTTTGAAAGCCGCTTCATTTGAATGTCATAACCTCTTTTAGATGCAGTATTAAGAATATCGAGAGCCTTTTCCATTCCCATCTGATGTTTGACTTCATTGAACCATAAGGCATAATGGATGATGATACGATGGAACATGTCCAGCACAAGCTTGGCGGTGTGTTCGTGATCCAGGTCTTCTATGGAATTGACGTTGCTTAGGTCCAATATTTCTCCTTTTCTGAAAGACTAAGTTTCCACTTTCTAAACGAGAGATTTCTTCGATGGGCAAGTTGAGTCCCTTTATTTTTTTAAAACAGATACGAAATCCCGTTTGTTTTTAACGGGGGCCGCACAAGGGTTTTCGTTCCCCGCATAGCGGGACAGGAAGACATACTTTTTGTATGTTGCAAACGAAAAACCCGCGGAGAACGCCGCCAATTGGAGAAAGATCCATTTAGAAAGTGGAAACTAGCCTTCATACAGCACCGCTAAAATGGTCGCTTTTCCTTTTTTCGAAGCGACCAGATGCGGCGTTGTGGACAGATAGTAGGCGCTGTCTCCGGGTTCCAAGTCGAATGTTTCCTCTCCGATATTCAGCACAATTGTACCATCCAACACATAGATGAATTCTTCGCCGTCATGTACGGATACTTCTTTATCAGGGTTTTCTTCAAGCTGAACGATCAGTGCTTCCATGTGGCGCCCCTTTACTTCCGGGGCCAGGCTTTTATAGACATAAACCTGTTTTTTGCCTTTCTGAGCAGTGGACCGAGAGACTGTTTTTTGTTCGTCCTTTCGGGTGATGGAATAGATGTTGTCTCCAGTTCCCGAAATTAGACGGCTGAAAGCACTGTCAAGAGCTTTGGAAAGCTTGATCACCGTTCCGAGTTGAGGCTGTGCTTTATTGGTTTCGATGTTTGACAGAAATTCTACGTCAAATCCTGTCAAGTTTGAAAGCGCTTCTATAGAAAGCCCTTTCTGTTCTCTGAGCTTTCTGATCCGTTTGCCGATTTCATCGACGCCTTCGCGGGATGATTCAGAGATATCACCGGTCAGATCTTCAAAAAAATCTACATTGATGTGGGGGGGCTTTTTAGTGGTTTTCATTTTTAAATTCCTAACCCGGATGAACCGGAAAAGTGCCTAAAGTTTGAAGTGATCTAAAATGTCTAAAGTTGAGGAAGCGCTTTCGCGCTTTCATTAAAATATAATTGGATAAAAATTCCTTAACTTTAGCTCACTTTAGATCATTTTAGGCACTTGTAACTTTTAATTTTGATGTTCTTCATGAGAAATTCGGGTTATATTCGTCCAGTCAACCCTTTGGGTATTCTTCCGGTATGAACACATTCCGAGCGGAGTCGTCGGCCAATAATTTTTTCCAACATACGTCCGATGTTCAGCACCCGGTCCACATCAACACCGGTATCAATACCCATTTCATCCATCATAACCACCATGTCTTCAGTGGAGACGAGTCCCACAATACCCGGATCCTGATAATAATATTTTCCGGTGCCGGGAACCGGAACGCCGTCCATAAAGTTGGCGGGCTGGCCGCCGGTTCCACCTAAAGTCGATTCGAAATGTGTGATTCCGGTTTGAAGCGCAGCCAGCACATTGGCAAGACCCCAGCCCCGGGTCACATGAAAGTGGGCAATATGTTTTGACGGGTCCGGGATGGCATCAAGAATCATGGAATAATACTCATACACTTTGTTTGGCGGTGCAGATCCGTCATGATCGGCATGTTCGATGTCATCCGCCCCTATGTCCAGCCATCGCTGTGTAAATTCAACGGCTTTTTTCAACTCCGTCGGACCTTCAATGGGACATCCCCATATGGTGCTTACCGTTCCACAGACTTTCATCCCCGCATCATGGGCCTTTGGAATATATGTTTCGCACATTTTCCAGTATTCATCCAAAGAGAGCCCGGAGTTGGTTCTATGGTGGGATTCGCTGGTGGAAACCATAAACAAAATTCGATCCGGTCCATAGCCTTCTTTGCGGGCCTGGATGGTACGTTCCACCGCCCTTTCCCGGATGGTTATGGCGGTAATTTCCACATCTTTTAATAAATGCCCAACTTTCTTGCTATCATTAAGGCGCTTTGAAAGCTCATCGGCATCTTTAAACTGAGGCATCACCTTAGGATTGCCAAAATTGGTGACCTCTATGCGTTTGAATCCTGCGAGAATAAGCTCTTCAGCCAGCCACAGTTTTGCATCGGTTGGAATAAATTTTTCTTCATGCTGGAAACCGTCTCTTACGGTTATGTCTCCTAAAACAACTTTTTTCGGATATTGTAGTAATGCCATCTTTTCTCCTTATTAAAATCGAAAGTTCCCAAAAGAAGGTTCACCAATGGGTTTCAATAGACTGACTTCAAATGCCATGGCAAGCCAGTTGCGAATTTCAGAAAATTTTAGAACCCTGTCATTCAACAGGCGAGCGCCGCAGTAAAACGGATGTGCTTCTGTGTCATATTTTTTGATCATTTCTTGGTTGAAATCGTCTTTTTCCGATTCGGTCATCGGATTATTCTGTTTGGCCCGTTTTCGCTCTTCAATGGAAAGCAGGACCCCTGCGGCACTTTTTCCGCTCATGACAGACGTTCTTGCCCGCATGGTGGAAAATAGAAAATGGGGTCTGTAGGCTCTGCCGCACATTCCGTAATTGGCTGCCCCGTTGTCCGGTCCGATGACGAGCTGAATGCGGGGCACCTGGGCACATGAAACCGCTCTTACCATGTCTGCGCCGTATTTTCCGATCCCCATATGTTCTGATTCTGATCCCACCATGTATCCTGGCGAGCTCTGGACAAAGAGCAGGGGAATTTTCTCCTGACAGCAGCGGACAATCCATTCCGTGGCTTTGCATGCTGCTTCAAAAAATATGATGCCCACAGCGTTGGCTGCAACGACACCCACAGTGATGCCTTTAAGGCGTATCTTCCCGGTCACGATATTGTTTCCCCGGCCCGGGGCGTAGTCCTTTTTATACTCGGAGAAGAGACTGTCGTCAGCAATCGCTTCAAGAAATGAATGAACATTGATTCCCTGATGAACAGAAGCCGGCAGAATCTCATAAATGGCTTCTTCGGACACTTGTGGCGGTGTTTCGGCATAACGGTGGAGATAAAATTTCTGGGGAGGTTCCAGCATGAGAATTTCTCGAACGCGGGCAATGGCATCATCCTGATGGGTGCAAAAATAATCTGCCCCGCCTGAGACCTGAGTATGTACTTTTGCTCCGCCCAGATCTTCAGCGGAGATAACTTCGCCGGTTGCCATTTTAACCAGCGGAGGGCCGCCCAAAAAAGAGTAAGCCAGTTTGTCAATCATCACCGACTGACAGGCCATAAAAACAATGTAGGCACCGCCTGCCGTATTGCCGCCGGTGCTCATGGTAATCTGCTTAAGCCCCATTGCCGACATTCGTGCCATATTATAAAACATGGATCCAAAATGCTGATCGTCAGGGAAAACTTCGGCCTGCATGGGTAGGAAGGCGCCGCCTGAATCTGCAATATAAACGCAGTTGAGTCCGCAGTTCTCGGCGATGGCCTGGGCCCTCATGTGTTTTTTTAATGTAATCGGGAAATAGGTGCCGGCTTTCACACGACTGTCATTGGCAAAAATCATGGTCCAGTTGCCGTGAATTTTTCCCAGTCCCGTGACAAGCCCGCCACAGGGAACATCCATAACCCCGGGGTAATCCATTCCAAACCCTGCAATACCTCCGAGTTCATAAAATTCGGTTTCCGGATCGATGAGTTTGCTGACAAGTTCCCGGACCGGCTGTTTTCCCTGCTTTATCAGCCTTTCCACTGTTTTTTCTCCACCGGGCCACATGGCCTGGTAAACCCGTTCATCCAGCTTTTTTTCTTCGTTTTCCCAGAATGATCGATTTTCGACCTTTATATCGGTCATAAGATTTCCTCTATTTTCCTTTATATACCGGTTTGCGTTTTTCTTGAAAAGCGACCAGGCCTTCCAGGCGATCTTCTGTCGGGATGGTGACCCAGTAAGCATTGGATTCAATGCCCAACCCTGTGTGAAGATCGGTTTCAAGGCCGTAATTGATGGCATATTTGGCTTGTTCAATGGCAATGGGGCCGGCTTCACAGATCATGGCAGCCATTTTGAGACATTCATCAAGAAGCGATTCTTGCTCGTATATTTGATTGACAAGTCCAATCTGCAAGGCTTCTTGCGCATCTACACGACGTCCGGTAAAGATGAGTTCCTTTGCTCTTCCCCGCCCGATCAACCTCGGAAGTCTCTGGGTGCCGCCCGCTCCGGGTATGATGGCAAAACGGGTTTCTGTAAGGCCCATTAACGCATTCATGGATGCGATCCGAATATCACAGGCAAGGGCAAGCTCGGTTCCACCACCCAGGGCGACACCATTTATGCCGGCAATCACCGGCTTGTTCAGGTGTTCAATGGAAGTAAAAAGATTTTTGATGGTAAAAATGAACGTTTTTACCTGAGATTCACTATAGGTGGTTCTTTCTTTTAAGTCGGCCCCGGCACAAAAGGCTTTTTGTCCGGATCCGGTGATGATGACCACACGAATATCATTATTGAATTTAAGGACTTCAATCTGCTTCTCAAGGGCTTGAAGCAATGCAAAGTTAAAAGAATTCATTACCTCGGGCCGGTTCAGCGTCAGAATGGCAATGCCATCGCGTTCTTCTGTCAAAAGGACTTTTTTATCCATAATCAATTCCTCAATTTTCAATCTACAATCCTAACCCGAATATTTCATGAAAATATGCGGGTTAGCATCCGATATACCTGGAAATAACGATTCTCTGAACCTCGGAAGTTCCTTCTCCGATGTCGAGAAGTTTCTGGTCTCGATAAAATCTTTCCACGTTGTATTCCTTCATCAAGCCATATCCGCCATGGATCTGAACAGCATGGTTCGCTACTCGACCCATAAGTTCAGAACAGTAAAGTTTCGCCATGGCGGCTTCCTTTTCAAAAGGCCTTTGGTTATCTCTCAGCCAGCAGGCCTTATATAAGAGATTGCGAGCGCATTCAATTTCAAGGGCGCAGTCTGCCAGTTTAAAGGCCACGGCCTGGAACTTACAAATGGGTTGTCCGAACTGAACCCTGTTTTTGGCATATTTGAGTGCGGCGTCGTAAGCCCCTTGTGAACCCCCGAGGCCCATAGCAGCAATGGAAAGCCTTCCGCCGTCGAGAGTTGCAAGCATTTGGTGAAAACCGTCTCCCGGCAGACCTAAAATATTATTTTCAGAGATTCTGACATCATCAAAATAAAGCTCAGCGGTGTCTGAAGCCCGCCACATCATCTTTTTATGCATGGTCACAGCTTTAAAGCCCGGCGTCCCGTGTTCAACCAAAAAGCAGGTATATTCAGGTTTTCCGCTGGGTCGGGTGCCGGTGATTGCCTGAACCGTTACACCCAGACTCAACTCGCAAGCTGCATTGGTAATGAAAATTTTTGATCCGTTAAGGACCCATTCGTTACCATCTTTTACGGCAGTTGTTTTGCTGCCGCCGGCATCAGAGCCGGCGGTAGGTTCCGTGAGGCCAAAACCCCACAATCCTTCACCGGAGCAGAGTTTTGGAAGATACTTTTTCTTTTGTTCCTTTGTACCAAAATAGTATATGGGGCCGATTCCAAGGGAATTCCCGGCGGCAACGGTGGCTGCCTGAGATCCATCCACTCTTGCAATCTCTTCGACGGCAATGATGTAGGACAGATAGTCCATGTCCTGGCCATCATATTTTTCTGAGACGAACATGCCGAAAAGACCGATTTCACCCATTTTTCGTGTGACTTCAGCAGAAAACTCTTCTTTTTCATCGAGTTCCGAAGCCACCGGTGCAATTTCACTTTGTGCAAATTTCCGAACTTCTTTGCGGATCATCTCCTGTTCTTTGGTTAGATCGAAATCCAATGCCGTTCTCCTAATTTGATGTCCTGTTTTCGAAACAGTTTCTAATGACAAACCCGTTAAAGGCTGTTTGAAGGAGACGTTAGCAACCCTTCCATACAGGTTCCCGTTTTTCCATAAAAGCGTTAATTCCTTCGATGGCGTCCTCTGTACCGCAAAGGGAAGCAAACAATTCATCCATATAGTCAACAGCCTGATGATACGGAATTTCCGACATAGCGTAGACGCCGGTTTTTCCAATTTGTATCGCCAAGGGGCTTTTTTTAGCAATTTTTGCAGCAAACTTCATGGTTTCGGCTTCAAGATCGTCCGGAGGTACCACTTTGTTTATCAAACCGAGTTGTTGGGCTTCAGGAGCCGAAATAATATCTCCGGTGAGGATCATTTCAAGTGCTTTCTTTCGACCGACATGGCGTGCGAGGGGTACGGCTGGGCCTAAACAGATTAATCCCACATTAATAGCAGTGGTTCCGAACCTGGCATTTTCGGCGGCCACTGCCAGATCGCAGGCAAACACAAGACCGGCGCCATTGGCCACGGCGGCGCCTTTGACAGAGGCGATCACCGGCTTTTTCATCCGGGGCAGGGTGTGATAAAATTCATCCATTAAACTCAGAAACTCTCGGAGTTCTCTGGGATTTTTTCCCTGGAATTCCGGGAGGGAGATGCCGGTCGAAAAATGTTTGCCTGCTGCACGGATCACCAGGACGCGGACGTCGTCATCCTGATCCATATCCAAAAGAGTATCATTCAATGCTCTGGCAAAGGGAATGTTAAAGGTATTCATCGCTTCCGGCCGGTTTAGTGTAATTATGCCGATCATGTCTTGCTTTTCGGTCAATACGAGATCTTTTCCCATGATGTACCCTCCTTTTAATAAAGCCTTATATAAGTTTTTATATCTAAACTGAGCGTTTTAAATAGTGACAGGGATATTAAATTAATTTAAGGCAAAACATTTCATTAATCAAGGATCATTCATTCTATCGATCAACGAAGGCTTTATCGTCTTATCAAAAAAAATTCCTTAATAGTTTGGTCCTTTGAAATAAATCGAATTCAAAGGAGCTTCAGGTATGATTAAATTTTTGGCTGGAAGCTGTCTGAGTGGATTAGGGATCGTTTTGAAAGAACCATCGATAATTTAATGTTATGGATGGACCCTCCTGTTAAAGCAGAGACCTTTATAAATAGCCCGGGAAGGTTCTTTCATTACTAGCCCTTATTCACGAGTTCTTTCAGCAAAAATTTAATCATATCTGAAGCGGTAATGTGTTCAAAAAACTAAAATGTAACAATTCCCCAAATA
>PKTV01000565.1 GCA_002868985.1 Desulfobacteraceae bacterium
AGCAGGCCTTTTTCATAAAGCTCTCCCAGCTTTGCCTTGGCCGGTTTGAAGTAGACCTCATTATATTCTTCAACTGCTTTGTCGAATCCGTTATAAAAATCGTTGATCCAAGAATCACCGTGGCAGGCGCGGCAGATATTCTTCATCTTTTCCCGTTCCACCTTCCAATCGGTTCCCGAAGGAAAGGGTTTGAAATCTTGGGGCCTCACTGTCAGCGGTGCCTGAGTCTCCCAGGAAAGGCGCTCGGTTACGTCATGGGTTCCCATGACCTTTCCGGAACCGGATATGTGGCAGGCCGCACAGGTGGGGGCACGATAATCCGTACCCGCTGTCCAGGTGCCAGGGGCTGCATTAAAATTGTATTCGTCTTTATAGGAATGATACATCGTTCCATGCTTGGACTCTTCATAAATTTCGATTTGCGGATGATCAGGTCCCAAGTGACACTGGTCGCAAGCCTCGGGCATTCTCGCTTCAGCCACAGAAAACCGGTGGCGAGTATGACATGAAGTACACGACCCCTTACTCCCGTCAACATTCAATCTGCCAACGCCGGCATTAGGCCAGGTGGCAGGATCAATGGTGCCGTTTTTGTCAAGCTTAATTACTGTTCCGTGACAGTTGAAGCAACCGGTCTTCCGCTCGTTGTCCGAGTTCATGCCCTTGTTGAGCCAGGGGTCCAGCTTCCACATGATCTCGATGGTGTTGGCATGCTTGCTCTTGCTGTACTGGGTCACCTCGTCGGGATGGCATCGGGAGCAGTCCTTCGGTGTGACGATTGAGGCGATGGGCACCTTGTACTTCTGTTCTCCGTATGGAAGATCCTTTCGGCTGTAATACTTCTCGTGTCCTTTGGCGACATCGGTATCGCCGGGTTGGGCCAGATGGCAGTCCAGGCAGGTGATGTTGGCATTGGCGTGCCGGCTACGCGCCCAGTCATCAAAAAGCCCGGGGTTAGTGGCTTTGTGGCATTCGATGCACGCCACCGCCTCGGGCGGAATGCTGCGTTCAATCCGGTACTCTTTCACCTTGGGGAAGTTCGGCTGTGCATTGACCGACGGCACCCCACCGGACAAAACCAGACCGACAGTCAGCAATCCAACTGCAATATATACAAGTTTTTGCCTCATGGTTTTTCTCCTTTCGGTTAAAAAGAGATGAAACACTCTTTTCATATCGGCTGATTACAGTTTTCGCAGGCCTTTGGCGTGATAGGGAAGTCGCCGATACTGCTTGTAAATGATGGACATGCTCTCATTGTGGACCAGATTATAATGGCAGTCTACGCACTTTTTTTCGTAGCCCGGACGAGCATAGATCACCGACCGGTGTGCCAGCATGGCACCTCGTTTGTCAGGCATGGTCAGCAGATTTCTATGGCATTTCTGACACTGGGCGTTGTCAAAGGAGTCGTAGGCAGCCTCCCGGTTTTTATTACGATCGTATTCTTTTATTAAGAAATGCTTAACGACATCCTTGGCACCGTGATAGGTTTTGGTAAAGAAAAAATCGAATGTCTTGTGAGGGGCCGGCAGATGACAGTCCATGCAGTCGGCCACGAATCCTTGGGGATTGTTGACATGGGTGGAGGATCGCCAGGCAATCACTGCCGGTTTGATCTCATGGCACGTGGCACAAAAATCCGGAGTGGAGGTACGCACCATGGTATAGTAGGTCATGCTGAACAGCGGAAAAGCGATTACTACGCCCAAAAAAACGAGAGACACCCATATGAAGTATTTTTTCATTATGTTGCTTCCGGGTCAGGCTTGTAATTAAACCATCTATACCCGCTTAGATATAAAGGATCTCTGATAGATTTCTATTACTATATATATCCTCTATAATATTGAAACAGTCAAGAAACAAAATTGAAAAAGTTTTAACATCAAAGGGTCTCTTTATATCAGGTTTGATGGATGGCGTGAACAAGATTGAAATGTTCGATCAAAAAATCGGCGACCTGTTCAACGGCTCCTGAAGGAAAAATAGGCACATCAAGATCGACATTCGAGTCGGTGATGAGAGCAAGCAAAGACCTGTCGTTTTTACACAACGGTTCGTTTATGATCTCCGCTCTAAATATCTCCATTTTAGGGTGATCTCCCCGTTTGTAGCCTTCAGTCAATATGATGTCCATTCCGTTGAATAGAGGCAACAATTCATCCGGTTTGTGATCATACGCCACATCCATCACCATCCCGATTTGATACGGTGATGAAATAACGGTGGCAGATGCACCGGCATGCTTATGTCGCCAGCTGTCTTTTCCGGGTTTGTCCATTTCAAAACCGTGCACATCGTGTTTAATGGTGCCAACCTTTAGACCTCGACCGATCAGTTCAGGAATCAATTTTTCCAAAAAAGTCGTCTTTCCCGATCCTGAATTGCCGACGACAGAAACAAAAGGGGGGGATGTTTTTTTCTTTGATATTTCCATGGTATTAACTTTGTAAGGTCGTATTATTTTAGCCTTATGAAATTAAGAACTTCCGTAAGGATTTATTTAAAAATGTTGTTAAATATTCTATCATCTGCCATCATACATTCTTTTTTCAAAAGCCGGTATTTTTCCAAAAGCGCTTTCCCTTCTCTGGTCAAACGGCTTCCCGTTTTCTTGTCCGAATGAAGGATTTTGGCATTTAAATGTTTTTCCGTATACTTAATCTTACTCCAAACCGCTTTGTAAGACATTTTCATCATTTTCGCGGCCTGATTAATAGACCCCGCATTTTCAACGTGTTCTAAAATTTTCATTCTCCCTTCGCCGATGATGATGTTGTCATTTTCATCTACAATCCAATGGCTCGATTTTAGCTTAAATGCTACCATTTTTCCTTTCCGAACAAACAGCTATTATTTATTAAGCAAAATGATTAATGGCAGAATAATTGTCCCATTATCATGCTTTTTCTAATTATTTTGCCCCTAATTATTTTGCTTTAAACGGCATGAATTTCAATTTAAGCGCCTAACCAGTCTGAAACTTATATCCCACACCGGCCATTCTAACAATATATTAAAAGTAAAATGTTTCATTAATTGAATAACGTATAATTGACATCCATTTTCTTTGGGTGCAAGAATTTTCTTATTAGGACATAAAATCGTAACATCTTTGACATGAAACGTACATCATTTTACATTATCTGTAAAACAATTCTAAACAAAACGATATCTTGTCTTTGCTTTAACCCCGATGAATTTGACTCTGTGTATCAAATAAAGTAAGATTGATCTGCAATTTGGATGTTTACTTTCTCTATGTTGTTTGCCTCCATAAAACACAAATGGAGACCTTTGAAAAATACTTATTTTTGTTCAATTTCAAGGAAGGTGAAATTTTAACCACATGAATACACTGAGCATTTTAGGGATTGACTCAAGCGAGAGTACTATCCAGACAGGTCATTTTAACACAGCAGTGGAGGATAATAGATGATAATAAAAAGAGATTGGAAGATGACGTTTGTGCTGATTCTTTTGATTGTTTTGTTGGGTGGTTACTATGACAAATTGGGCGTTGAAGCTCGTACAATGGTATTGCCGTTGGCAATTTTTATTGCCGCAGGAATTATTATTGCGCGTTTAAAAAAGCTCGAATATGAAATGACGACCTCCAGGTTGAACGCACGGGAAGCCATCGTTCAAACTTTCAGACTTATAGACCAAAAAGGAAATGAATGCGTTTCAATTTCAACCGACCCCGAAAAACAGTTAATGACGTTCTTCGATGAGAATCACATCCCCCGTGCCACGTTGAATGTATTGGGCAATACGCCGGTTCTGAAGCTCGTGGGAAACAACGGCAGTGTAACCATTGAATTCGATGAAGAAGGCCTGCCGCATTTAAACCTGAAAGATGAAGCAGGTTCGATCATATGGTCCGCTGTGTAAAAGCAATATTTCGGTTTTTTCGATATTCCTAAAGCTCAAAAACTAAAAAGGAATGAAAATATGGACATGAAAATATTCGAGAATATGGAAGCTCCGGAGCTGAAAAAATATCTAAAATTTCTTCTCTGGCATTACCGTGTTGTTGATGCATTCTGGTTTATCCATTTAACAGAACAATTTGATCAACAGACCGCCGAACACATCAACGAAAAGGTGTGGGACCGTGTATCGGCAATGGCCGCTAAAGATCTTGTGGAACGATTTCAAATTCGGGAAAAGGGGCTTAAAGGATTTGTCAAGGCCCAGAAGCTTTTCCCCTGGTGCATTCTTGTGGGATATCAGATCCAGGAATATGACGATGAAGTCATTATTTCCGTTCCCTCCTGCCCGACCCAGGAAGCCAGATTAAAACGTGGTTTGGGTGAATATGTCTGTAAAGAAATGCATCGAAAAGAATTTAGCAGTTTTGCCCGTGTTGTTGATGACCGGATAAGGGTTGAGTGCCTTTTCGCACCTCCGGACCCTCATCCTGAAAACATGTTTTGCAAGTGGCGCTTTTATATCGATTCATGAATTTACAGAACCGTTTTGTTCCTTGAAAAACCGATTTCAAACAAACGATAACATTTTCAAAAATCTAAGGTGTTGCAAAGTGACGAATTTAACAGCATAATAACCCTAAGCGGCGCTAATCAATGAAAACCATGTGCCGCCGAAAGGAGAACCGATGTATTTACCAAGGACATATGAAGACTTTATAAAGAAATTTCCGAAAGTTTTAGAGTGTTATCAACAATTGGGAAAGTCATGCCGGGAAGAGGGGCCTTTGGATGAAAAATGCCAGGACCTCGTTAAGCTGGGTATTGCCATCGGCGCCAACTCCAGAGGTGCGGTCATGTCTTCCATTCGAAAGGCTCTGGCGGCCGGCGCAACCCCCGACGAGATTATCCATGCGGTTTTACTGTCCTTAACCACCACAGGATTTCCAAACATGATTGCCGCCCTGGGATGGGCCAACGAAGTGCTCGAAAAACATCAGGCATAACGCCTTGATTTTGAACTGAATATCGCTCTATATCTGCTTGTTTTAAAGCCGGTTATTGCAGTTTCCCGTGCTCCGCCAGATCTTCCAGTCCGCTAAGGTCTTTCAATATTATATTCCGGCCACTGGTATCGATCAAGTGTTGCTGGTTCATTTTTGTCAGAATCCGTGACAGGGTTTCAGGAATGGTACCCAGAAGGCTTGCCAGTTGACCTTTAGAAATATTTAACGTGACAACATCGGTTCGACCCTGTTCTTGACTCAAATATACAAGGTATGAAGCCAACCGTCCTGGAACTTCTTTTAAGGAAAGATTTTCGATCTGAACAGTAAACTGGCGCAGCCGCATGGAAAGTACGCCAAGCATGTTCAGGGCAAGAGAAGGATTTTTGGATATCAGATCAACAAACGCCGTCCTCGGGAAAAACAGGAGGTGGCTTTTAAGGAGGGTCTGTGCATTTGCCGGAAATTTTTTTCCAGAAAAAACCGGAACTTCGCCAAAGGGATTCCCGGGTCCGTAAATATGAAGAATATGTTCTTTGCCTTCAAAGGAAACTTTATAAATTTTTACTTTGCCGTCAGCAACAATATAAAAACCGTTACAGTCGTCGCCTTCTAAAAAAATCGTCTTTCCCTTGTCGCAAAACTTGTCTACTGAAATCTGTCTAACGTCGTTCAACTGCTCTTCGGATAAACCGTTGAAAAGGGGTGCATCTGAAATAATCTGTAGAATTTTTTTCATTATTTTTTCTTTTTTAAAAAAATATCACGCTTTTTTGACTTAAGTCAAGGCACTGGTTGTGTTTATCCTTTATAGTGTGAATCAAAAGCCGGGAAAAAGCTGATAAATCCATTTTGGATACATCGAAACCCTGAATCTTAAAACAATCATTTAATCGAATAAAAAAAGGAGGCCCATTATGTTTTGTTTTCAATGTGAACAAACGGCAAAAGGTGAAGGATGCACAAAAATCGGCGTGTGCGGAAAACAGCCGGATGTTGCAGTCCTACAGGATCTTTTGATTTATGCGGTAAAGGGACTGTCTCAGGTGGCGGTTGAAGGTCGCAAGGTCGGTATCAGGGATACAGCCATCGATCATTTTACCTGTGAAGCTATTTTTTCCACGTTGACCAACGTCGATTTTGATCCCGATCGATTTGTCAACCTCATCCATCAAACCGTTAAATTTAGAGATGAACTCAAGGCAAAAGTCTCGTCAGCCGGTGGAAAGACCGATTTTTCGGACGGGCCCGCAAACTTCACACCGGAGGCAAATCGAGAAAATCTTGTGGCCCAGGGAGAAAAAGTCGGGGTTAAATCTGATCCTGATATTAACCCTGACATTCTTTCTTTAAGAGAGCTTTTGATTTATGGCCTCAAAGGTGTGGCTGCATATGCGGATCATGCAAAGATTCTTGGAAAAACCGATGAAAGGGTTTTTGATTTTATCCATGAAGCCATGGCCGCTACACTGAACAAGGATCTCGGTGCTGACGATTATGTTGGGCTCGTTTTAAAATGCGGTGAAATCAACCTCATTGCCATGGAGATTCTGGATGCGGCAAATACCGGGGCATACGGACATCCGGTACCGACATCCGTTCCTCTGGGTGCTAAAAAAGGCAAGGCAATCCTGGTTTCCGGACACGATCTAAAAGACCTGGAAGACATCCTGAAGCAAAGCCAAGGCAAAGGCATCTATGTGTACACACATGGTGAGATGCTCCCCTGTCATGGATATCCTGAGCTGAAAAAATATGATCACTTTTACGGGCACTACGGCACGGCCTGGCAGAATCAGGCCAAAGAGTTTGATGCGTTTCCGGGGGCAATTTTGATGACCACCAACTGCATTCAGAAACCCAGAGATTCATATAAAGATTATATTTTCACCACCGGTTTGGTGGGTTGGCCCGGAGTCAGCCATATTGCGGACAAAAACTTTGCCCCTGTTATCGAAAAGGCGTTAGAATTGCCCGGATTTACAGAAGATACCCAAGGAAAATCGGTGATGGTCGGATTTGCCAGAAATGCCGTTATGGGTGTTGCGGGCACGGTGATCGAAGCGGTGAAGAACAAGGCAATCCGTCATTTTTTCCTGGTGGGCGGATGCGATGGCGCCAAGGCGGGACGCAATTATTATACGGAGTTTGTGGAAAAAGTACCTGAAGATTGTGTGGTCCTGACCCTTGCCTGCGGCAAATTTCGCTTTTTCGACAAGGATCTTGGAGATATCGGCGGGATTCCGAGACTTCTCGACGTTGGCCAGTGCAACGACGCCTATTCCGCTGTTCAAATTGCATCGGCTCTGGCGAACGCTTTTGAATGCGGGGTGAACGATCTTCCCTTGTCCATGATTCTTTCGTGGTATGAACAGAAAGCATGTGCGATTCTTTTGAGCCTGCTGTCTTTGGGAATCAAAGATATCCGACTGGGTCCGAGTCTTCCGGCTTTTGTTTCGCCGAATATTCTCAATGTTCTGGTGGAAAAGTTCAATATTATGCCGATACAGACACCGGATGAAGATCTGAAAGCGATTTTAGGATAATTATTACTCGACAGAATTCACAAGATGATTAGAGTATGTCTTGTGAATTCTGTTAATCCTGTCAAAAAAAGTTGATCATAGGAGGAAAAAAATGAAATGCCCGGGACAGGACAGCCGGTACTGGAAAGCAGGCGCTATTTTTGAGGCAAAATGTCCGGAATGCGACCATTTGGTAGAGTTTTTCAAGGACGATACCACCCGAAAGTGCCCCAAATGTGAGCACAAGTTCGCCAATCCTAAAATGGATTTCGGATGTGCATCATACTGTCAGTATGCAACAGAGTGCATTGGGGATCTGCCGCCGGAGCTTTTGGCCCAGAAAGAGGACCTTCTAAAAGACCGCATCGCCATAGAGATGAAACGATATTTTAAAAGTGATTTCAAACGGATCGGCCATGCAACCCGGGTGGCTCGGTATGCCGAAAGGATCGGCAAAAACGAGCGGGGCAATCTGGCGGTAATACTGGCCGCCGCGTATCTGCATGACATCGGCATCCATGAAGCAGAAAGAAAGTATAACAGTACGGCCGCAAAATACCAGGAGCAGGAAGGGCCGCCCATTGCAAGATCGATCATGATCAAGCTGGGCGCAAAAGAAGAATTGATCGAAGAGGTTTGTGATATCGTCGGACATCACCATCATCCTCGAGCCGAAGAAACGCTGAATTTCAAGGTGCTGTACGATGCGGATCTCATTACCAACCTTGAAGAAAAACAGAAAGAAAACGCCATGGATACAGACAGAATCTTAAGTATTATTGACAATTCTTTTTTAACCGATACTGGCCGCGAAGAAG